>JAHECI010000167.1 GCA_024641825.1 Desulfobacterales bacterium
TTTTAGGTCATGTGGTCGCCAGCAAATCCGGTCATGCCTTCAACCATGCTTTTCTTAAAAATTTCTTTGCCCAAAAGGAATCATGGGAAACCCTTATAATCAACGATCCAACCGAATTGCCGCCCGTTCAATCAAAATCACTTGCCATTTAAGAAGGTATCCGCTATTAATCAAATTTAGTATCCTTTGGAGATAATTGCTAAAATTTCGCTCCTTAATCCAAGGTACCGGGAACCTGCACATCGGGGAAAAAATTTGAGTCGAGAGAAAGCCCGATTAGGCATCGCACGTTATCGGGTATTGAATTGGGAATATTAATGGCCGCTCTTATATCTGTTACGCAAAGAAATAGAAAATTATAACCATGTCATTTATGAGCCGAAAAACCCTCGCCCTGCTCTTCGTTATCCTTTTTTTCGTTCAGAATTTGGCCGTTGCCCAAGAAGAGGCCAGGTTGACAGATATCGTCGTCACAAACACACAGGACGACCTTATTGTTTATCTGAGTGTCGAAGGGGCCTTTAGAGAAAAAATGAAAAAGGCCATCTTAAGTGGTGTTCCCACGAGCTTTTCATTTTTTGTGAGTCTTTATCGCGTCCGGACCCTATGGTTCGACGAAAAGATAACCGATATCATGGTTACAAATTCCGTTAAATACGACAATCTTAAAGAAGAGTTTACCATAAAACGCTCCTGGGAAAAAAACGGACAACGGGTTTCAAAATCTTTCGATGAGGCCAAGAAATTAATCACTGAAATCGACGGTCTGAAAATTGTCCCCCTCAAACAGCTTGAAAAAGATCGCCGTTATCAATTGAGAACCAAGGCCGAACTCAGCAAAGTAACCCTTCCTTATTATTTACATTATGTCCTCTTTTTTGTTTCTCTTTGGGACTTTGAAACTGATTGGTATACCATAGATTTTACCTACTAAAACAATCGGTTATTATGAGTAACAACAGATATAAAAAGTCAGCATCCTATATTTCGGAAGAAGAGCGGAACCGGCGAAAGCGTGAAGTCATTATCAGTGTTGTCATCATTGCTGTCATTGCGCTGCTCACGTTTGCCGAGAACCGCATCATGCACTTTGGCGCCGGCATCCCCGTTTCCAATACCATCCTGATGTTTATTCTCATAAACATCAATCTACTCTTGCTCATTTTGTTGATCTTTCTAGTCTTCAGAAATCTGGTTAAGCTGCTTTACGACAGAAAACGAAAGGTAATGGGGGCAAAGCTTCGAACAAGACTGGTTGTGGCCTTTATTGCGCTGTCACTGTTGCCGACCATTGTTCTTTTTTTCTTTTCCATAAATTTTATTACCACCAGCATTGAATTCTGGTTTAACGTTCCTGTCGAGCAGGCCCTTGAGAATTCATTGCGTGTGGGACGAAGTTTATATTGGCATGCTGAAGAGACCAGCAGCTTCTTTATGGAAAGAATGTCGTATCAGGTAGAAGCGAAGAGTCTTTTAGATCCCAAAAACAGAAAAGCCCTATTCCGCTATATACAAATCGTCCAGCGTGAGTTTAATTTTAATGCGGTGGAAATCTATACCGCGGATGCGGAGCGTCTGACATTTGCCCTTGCCCCGGGATTAGAAGACAAGCCCTTTGGGGTGGTTTCCGCCGACGATCTCAAAAAAAATATACCGCTGAACAGTGTCAGGACCGTTTCCGAAAGGATATCCTCGGGCGAGCTCATCAGAACCATCGGGACCATCCCCTTTGGCGTATCCTCCGGGGATGCGAAGGCCTTTGTGGCCCTGGCCAATCTCATGCCGCCGGATCTCGCAGAAAACATGGCATCCATTTCAAGGGGTTTTGAAGAATACCAACAGATAAAACTTCTTAAAAAACCGATTCAGATTACCTACTACATAACCCTCTCCATCGTGGCGCTTTTGGTGGTATTCTGTGCGGTATGGTTCGGCTTCTATCTTGCCAAAACAATTACCATCCCCATCAGGGAACTTGCTGAAGGAACCCGCAAGGTGGCCGAAGGAGATTTGAGTTTCAGCATCGGGATGGTGGCGGATGATGAGATCGGAAGTCTCGTCAACTCGTTTAACAAAATGACCAAAGATTTGCGGATCGGCAGGGATCAACTCGAGCTTTCCGCCCGTCTGCTTCGAGACCAGAACGTTGAGATTGAAAAAAGACGGCAATACATGGAGATCGTACTGAAGAACGTATCCGCCGGTGTTATAACACTGGACGCCGGTGGGTTCATTTCTACCATGAACACGTCGGCTGAAAAGATGCTGAATCTCAAATCTGAAGATATTATCAAGAAAAGTTATAAAAAAATTCTTAGCGGAGAGATGCTGGATCTGGCTGAAGAAGTTATGGAGCAGCTGAAAACGTCACGAAACGATGCGGTAAGATTGCCGTTGAAGCTTGCCATAGACGGACGTCCCATGAGTTTTTTGATGCATATAAACGCCCTTAAAGACGACATTGGACAGCATATGGGTATCGTGATGGTGTTCGATGACCTGACGGAGCTTGAAAAGGCTCAGCGTATGGCCGCATGGCGCGAAGTTGCCAGAAGGATCGCCCATGAAGTAAAGAATCCATTAACTCCCATATCCCTTTCAGCCCAGCGCCTTAAACGAAAGTATTCGGATCAGATCAAACAGCCGGTTTTTGACGAGTGCACCCAGACCATTACGGATCATGTGGAACTCATACGGAATCTCGTAGACGAATTCTCTTCGTTTGCAAGATTCCCCACGGCAAATCCAAAGCCCTGTGATTTACCGCCCATCATTGAAGAGACACTGGCCTTATACAAGGAGGGGCATAAGAGTATCAATTTTAATTTCAACATTACAGAGGAGATTCCTCGCCTTAACCTTGACCGCCAGCAAATAAAGCAGGCGATGATCAATCTCGTGGACAATGCCATTGCTTCCATAAGGAATGAAGGTAATATTCTAATAACACTCACCCATGATCCAATTCTGAAAATCGTTCGATTAGAGGTTGCTGACGATGGAGTGGGCATTTCCGATATCGATAAAACGCGCCTTTTTGAGCCATATTTTTCAACGAAAAAAGCCGGGATGGGTTTAGGACTTACCATCGTAAGCAGCATTATTACGGATCATAACGGAATGATACGTGTTCAGGACAACAAGCCCAAGGGCGCCAAGTTTGTTGTCGATTTGCCGGTAAATTAACAATCAAGG
This sequence comes from Desulfobacterales bacterium, assembly GCA_024641825.1. GTDB lineage: Bacteria > Desulfobacterota > Desulfobacteria > Desulfobacterales > UBA11574 > JAAXQD01. The sequence goes on from JAHECI010000167.1 coordinate 3,196, forward strand.
AGCTAAAAATATGTTTCCTTCTATTTTAATTGTAGATGACGAGCCTTCCATATTGAAGTCTTTAGGCGGGCTCCTTTCAGATGAAGGGTTTGGCGTCGCAACGGCCGCCAATGGGTATGAGGCGTTGAAAATCGTTGATACCGAATCGCCGGATCTCGTGTTGCTCGATATTTGGATGCCGGGTATCGATGGTATTGAAACATTAAAGGAGATAAAGAAGGACAATCCGCACATACAGGTTATCATCATATCCGGACACGGAAACATCGAAACTGCTGTAAAAGCCACAAAACTGGGGGCATTCGACTTGATCGAAAAACCCCTCTCCATCGACAAGGTCATTGTGTCCATCAATAACGCATTGAATTTCAGACGACTGGAGGAAGAAAACAGATATCTGCGGAAAAAGACGTTAGAAAAAAACTCCATTACCGGAAACAGCCCCCCCATTGTCGCATTGAAAAAACAGATCGCCGTTTCAGCGCCGACAGAGGCATGGATATTGATCACCGGGGAGAATGGAACCGGCAAGGAACTGGTCGCACGCACCATACACCAGCTCAGCTCCAGAGCAGAGCATCCCCTCATCGATGTTCACTGTGCCGCAATTCCCGAAGAACTCATTGAAAGTGAATTGTTCGGCCAAGAAAAGGGCGCGTTTTCCAGCGCTTTGGCCAAAAAGATCGGCAAATTCGAACTGGCCAATAAAGGCACGATTTTTTTTGACGAGATCGGTGACATGAGTCTAAAAACTCAGTCAAAGATTCTTCGGGTTCTACAAGAACAGCAGTTTCAGCGGGTCGGGGGCAGCAGAACATTGAGTGTCAATGTTCGGGTTATTGCATCCACCAATAAAGATCTTGAAAAAGAGATCGAAAAGGGTACATTCAGAGAAGATATTTACTACCGGCTGAATGTGATCCCCATAGAGGTGCCGCCGTTAAGGAATCGTTTTGAGGATATTCCCCAGTTGGTGGAAATATTTTTAAATGAATGTGCCCAGCAGAATCGAAGTAAAAAGAAGGAAATCACCCGGGAAGCGATGGATCTGTTATGCAAATATTCATGGCCTGGAAACGTCAGGGAGTTGAAAAATTTGATTGAGCGTCTGGCCATTATGGTTGGCAAAGAAGTTATCGATAAAACAGAAATCCCTGCGCCCTACAACCCCAATTCAAGGGCCGAAACAACCCCCATCGAAGCACAGCTTTTTTTGAGCGATTCTTTAAAAGACGCCAAAAAGATTTTTGAAAGAGAATTTATACAAAGAAAGCTTATGCAGAACCATAACAATATCAACAAAACCGCTAAATCCATGGGGGTTGAGAAGAATTATTTGAATAAACGGATCAACACCCTGAAACTATCCGTAAAACAGGAGACCAAAGACTGAACCTACGAAAGAGATATGGGATTGAGAATCATCGCAGGGGAATTAAAAGGAAAGAAGCTGTACTCGGTCCGAGGTAAAACCATCCGGCCCACGGCAGACCGAACGCGAGAATCGATGTTTAATATCCTTTCCCATCAAGTTCCGGGGGCGATGGTTCTGGACCTGTTTGCCGGAACAGGTGCTTTGGGTATCGAGGCCCTGAGCCGCGGCGCTGAATCCGCGGTGTTTGTGGATAACAGCAGAGGATCTTTATCGGTGATACGACGCAATGTCGAATCGTGTGCCCTCGATGACCGGGCCAACATTATTAAATGGAACATCGAAAAAAATTTAAATTGCTTAAAAGCGGTGAAAACCGGCTTTGATCTTGTGTTTATAGATCCCCCTTACCACCGGAATTTGCTGAAACCGACCCTCTTCAATCTAGATCAAAGCAACTCTTTGAAAAACGGGTCCTGCATCGTTGTCGAACACGCTTTTTTGGAACCTATTCCCACAGATCTTTTGGCATTTGAGCTCACCGATCAGAGACGATACGGGAAAACCCTTGTTTCATTCTTAAATTATGTGATATGAGAATCTCTTTTAAAAATTGCCGTGCTGACAACATTTAGTCGGCACTAAACAGACCGCCCACGACGGACACCTCCGTACCATCGGGGCGATACCTCAGACCAGAGAAGGAAATAATCGATGCAAAGAATTGCCATATATCCGGGGTCCTTCGATCCTGTTACCAACGGTCATGTTGATATTGCGCAAAGAGGACTCAGACTCTTTGACAAAATTATTGTCGCTATCTTGGAGAACCCGGTAAAAAATTTTCTCTTCACCGTCGAAGAACGGATGGAGATGCTGAAGTCAAGCTTTGAAGAATATCCCAACATTGAAGTGGAAACCTTTGACGGGCTCCTTGTGGATTATGCCGCCAAGAAAGACTCCATTGCCATACTCCGGGGGATGCGCGCTGTGTCTGATTTTGAATATGAATTCCAGCTGGCGCTCATGAACCGCAAGTTGAACAGAGACGTTCAGACCGTCTTTTTGATGACAAGCCTGCGATGGATCTTCACCAGTTCGTCAATTATAAAGGAGGCGGCACAGTTTGGCGGCGATATCAAAGGGATGGTGCCCCCCATTGTCAACGAGAAATTGAAGGAAAAGTTCAAACGGTCGAGATAGACCCATCACTCAAAAAAAACCTCCGTGTCCGGCAACTCGATTTCCTTTGGAAAATTATCAAAGGGAAAGGGTTTTTCATTTTCATTCAACGTAACATACCGGAGAACCCGGTACCCATAAGCCGACACCTTGTTTGAAAAATTTCTGACTGGATCGTTGTAGGTTTTTGAAATGAGCAAGTAAATATATTGAAATATAACAGAAACCTGAATGATAATTTTAACGATCTCAAATACAATCAGAAACAGGATGGTATAAAGCAAACGGACGGCGATCTTTTTACGCGAAAATGGCTTGGAATTCATCGATTCTCCTCTCTAAACGGACAGCAAAAAGTTTTATCAGGACTTAAGTTTAAGAAACTGGTAAAAAGTCAAAATCTCACGCCAAACCGCAAAGGACGCAAAATTAACGGATTAATATTAAATGATTTTTTCTTGGCGTTCTTGGCGACTTTGCGAGAAAATATCGTTTACGAAACCGTCAAGTTTCGTAACATCATTTTATAGCAGCGCCACCTAAAGCATTCATTTCGTATCCCCTTTCAGGAGATTCCCTTCATGGGTGCACCCCCCATTTGAACCCTTTTAAAGGGTTCAACAGGTCATTGTGATGATGTTGTCACAGATTTTCATCAAATCTTCCGTCCGGTTTTTTTCTCGTCGAGTGAGTTCGGAATCGGCGAAGGTACTCCCGTAATAGGCGTTGATGATCTGTGTGGACGCGGTGTCGAGGATCTCTACAAATCGCTGAAAATGACCGGCCTGAAGGTAGAGGGTCGCGTCGTTGACAAACAGTATCGATTTTTTTTTCTGATATAATTTTACGAAGAGTTTTTCAATGGCTGTTGAATTATTTTCCGCCAGCTGCCGGATATGGTTTTCGTCTCTGCCGGAAAGGCGGGGCGCTGAGATGGATGTCGTTAAATAGACGACCGGTTCATCCAAAGGCGGTTCCATTTTCCCGCCGACGCCACCGACGGAATCCGGAGCAAGATCGAGTATTGCGATATTTTTCCCATACCCTGCCCTTAAGAAGCCTTGCAGTATCTTTTGCGTTCGGCGGGTCTTACCGGAGTTGACGTCTCCCACAATGAGGGTTCGCCGGTCTATATATTCTTCGATGGTGTCCATTATTTCCGGTTCATTGAAATGAATTTCGCGCGTGCTTGCATCCGCTCAACCCTTTGATTGGACATGATTTTTAGACCACCAGCACCAGGCCGATCAGGCTGGCGCATGGAACAGTGTCTGG
>JAHECI010000168.1 GCA_024641825.1 Desulfobacterales bacterium
CACCGTTCCGGACAACCCTACGCCAGTTTGGTTGCATTTGTGGGAAAAGAAGACCTTACAGAGATTTTTTTTGTAACCCCGCGAACCACTCGGAAACATGCAAATTTATTGGCGGATTCAAGAGTTGCGCTCCTTATCAACAGCAGCATGAATGTGGACGATGATTTCCACGAAGCCGTTTCCGTAACGGCACTGGGCCATGCCGAAGAAGTCGGTGGTGTTGAAAAAAAGGACGTTCTCAAACGTTATTTGGCCAAACACCCGTATCTGGAAGCATTTGCCAACGCGCCGACATGTGCCCTCATCGGTGTTAAGATCACATCGTATGTGCTGGTGAAAAACTTTCAACATGTAATGGAATTGAGCATCGACCCATGAAGTGGATCTTATCTCCATCGGAAATCGAGAGACATCACAAAAATTGCGTTGGCGGGAAAGCCTATACCCTCTCTCTCATGGCACGAGAGGGTTTTGAGATTCCCGAGACGTTGTTTCTGACCGTAGACGCATACCATGGGTTTGTGAAGGCTGCCGGCCTTGGAGAACGCATACTTCTCGAGTTGAATCGTAAAAATTTTAAGGATATGCGGTGGGAGGAGATTTGGGACTGTGCAACCCGAATTCGCAATTTTTTTTTAAAACAACCGATTCCAAAACATCTTCATGATGAGCTTACGGCACAGGTTCAATCCCGTTTCAACGGCAAGAGTGTTGCCGTCCGTTCATCGGCTCCGGATGAGGATGCTGCAGGATCTTCGTTTGCAGGCCTGCACGAATCGTTCATTAATGTGCGGGGAACCGAGTCCATTCTCAAGCATGTTCGATTGGTATGGGCCTCATTGTGGTCTGACGCGGCCCTCCTTTATCGTCAAGAAATTGGTCTGGACGTTGAAAAAAGTGCCATGGCCGTTGTACTTCAGGAAACGGTAACCGGAAATCGATCCGGTGTGGTTTTCAGCCAGAACCCCAACGATGAGACCCAAGGCATCATTGAGTCTGTTTACGGGCTCAACCAGGGGCTTGTGGATGGCAGGGTAGAACCGGATCGTTGGATTCTCGACCGAGAAAAAAACACGGTGCTGTCCCACACTCCGGTTGACAGATCCCATTGGCTTATTCCGTCCGAACACGGGGTCGAGATGGTGCCGTTGCCCCAAGATTTGTCCCAACGACCGCCCATAAGCACCGAGGAAGCGTTGAGGATATACGGGCTGGCATGTCGGGCGGAGGCTTTATTTAAATTCCCCCAGGATGTTGAATGGACCATCCGAAACGACACCCTATATTTACTTCAGTCGCGTCCCATAACGACCTTGTTGTCGAACCAAACCGAAGATAAACGTGCCTGGTATCTCAGCCTTCATCGAAGCTTCGAAAATCTAAAGGCCCTTCGAAAAACCATTGAAGAAAAACTGATTCCTGAAATGAAGCAAACTGCCAGAGATCTGGCAGGTAAAGACCTGACGATCTTATCCCATGGGGAACTGGCGGATGAAATAAAAAAGCGTTGGGAAATAAACCACGGCTGGGTCAACGTATATTGGGAGGAGTTTATTCCGTATGCCCATGGAATTCGTCTTTTCGGCCAGTACTATAACGATGCCGTGCAGCCGGATGATCCCTACGAGTTTATGAATCTTCTGGCCCATACCCAAATGGCCAGCCTGGAAAGAAACCGAATGCTGGAAGATCTGGCGAGTATGGTTCGCAGCGATCCCGAACTCCTCGAAAAGCTACAAACCGGGAACGCCCTGGTTTTTGATCCTGAATTTGAAAAAAAGGTTGATGGATTCATTGAAAAATTCGGGGATCTCTCCTGTGCGGTGACCGGGGGCACGGAATGTGCCACCGATACCCGGCCCCTGTTTAAATTGCTGGTGGAAATGGCCGCCAAGCCTTTATCATCGAAACCCAGCAAACAGATGAAAGACGCAGGGACTTTGGAGAAAAATTTCCTCGGCTGTTTCGAAGGGTCCAAACGAAAAGAAGCCATGGATTTATTGGATCTTGCCAGGAGCAGCTATCGCCTGCGTGACGATGATAATATTTACCTGGGAAGAATTGAAGCCCAGCTGTTAACCGCCGTTATGGAAGGAAAAACCCGTGTCGAAAAAAGCGGCCCCGTCGAAAACAGCGGCCCCCGGGAAAAACAACCGCCTGAACTCGACAAACTTAGATCGGTTATTCATGATTTGGATTTTGGCGACGGTAAACCGGAAATGGCGGTAGCCACTGACGAATATGGATTTAAGGTCAATCCCAGACAGCTCGTGGGCCAGCCGGCCGGCCCGGGATTGTCCAGGGGCAACGCCCGGGTTATTCGCCACCATTTGGATTTGCAGGATTTTAAAAACGCTGAAATCCTGGTCTGCGATTCGGTGGATCCAAACATGACCTTTGTCATCCCGCTGGCCGCCGGTGTGGTGGAACGTCGGGGCGGAATGCTGATTCACGGCGCCATTATCGCCAGGGAATACGGATTGCCGTGCGTTACCGGCATACCCGATGCAACGTCTTTGATTCGAACCGGCGATGAGATTACAGTGGATGGGTATTTGGGGATCGTTACCATATTGAAGCAAGAAGTGAGGACACAAAAAATCGATGGATAATCATCAAGGATTGTGAGGTAAGCCATGGGCGAAAAAATAAAACTTGGCATCAGCGCGTGTTTAATGGGCGAGCAGGTCCGCTGGAACGGCGGACATGCAAGGGACCGATACCTGACCGATGTTCTGGGACAATATGTGGAATACGTGCCGGTATGTCCGGAAGTGGAGTGCGGGATGGGGGTTCCCCGGGAGACCTTGCGCCTGGTGGGGGATCCGGACAACCCGAATCTGGTCACGTCTAAAACAAATATCGACCATACCCAAACGATGAACGAATGGGCACGGAAAAGAGTTGAAGAACTGGAAAAAGAAAATCTGTGCGGGTTTGTTTTCAAAAAAAACTCTCCCAGCAGCGGTTTGTTTAGAGTTCCGGTAAAAAATTTCAAAGGAATGCCCCAGAAAACAGGGCAGGGGATATTTGCCCGGGTGTTTACGGAGCACTTTCCGCTGGTTCCGGTGGAAGAAGAGGGCCGGCTGAACGATTCCAAACTCAGGGAGACCTTTATCGAGCAGATTTTCACCCTGATGCGCTGGCGGGAAATGGTGTCCGGAAAGAAAAGCATGGGGCGGCTGGTCGATTTTCATTCCCGGCACAAGCTGCTGGTTATGTCCCACAGTCCCAACCATTCGGAGATGATGGGCAAACTGGTTGCCCAAGGTAAATCCCTGCCCCTGGAGGATTTGTATTCCCAATACGAGACCCTGTTGATGGCGGCGTTGGGACTCAAAACCACCTTGAAGAAGAATATCAACGTCATTCAACACATCATGGGATATTTTAAAAAACAGCTGTCTCCGGACGAAAAGCAGGAACTGCTCGAAATCATCGAGCAGTACAGACAGGAACATGTTCCCTTGATCGTGCCGGTGACCCTGCTCAACCATTATGTGCGAAAATACAAACAGCCGTATCTGGCGCAACAGGTCTATCTGAACCCGCATCCCATTGCACTGAAGTTGCGCAATCACGCATAACCTGAATTTTGAACGGGGTGGAGGCTTCCATCTACTGCGTTATTAAGGGCTTGCAATAGCAGACTATGGCTTCGCCCTTAAGTGCCTTGTATATGAAAGCCTCCAACCCGTTCAAAATTCAGGTATAAAAGAAAGGAAGTGTCGGCATAATACCAGTTTAGAGTACTATGTTATAATTGGTTCAAAGTTCAGGTATAAAAAAAAGGTAGTATCAATGAAAAACGACAAACCGATTCTGGTTGCCGGTGCCACCGGCTATGTGGGGGGACGGTTGGTTCCAGCCCTGCTGGATGCCGGGTATCGGGTGCGCGCCATGGGGAGGTCCATTGAGAAATTGGCTTGTCGTCCATGGGGGCGCCATCCGAAAGTGGAACTGGCCAAAGGCGATGTACTTGATGTAAAATCTCTGAGAAAGGCCCTTTTCGGCTGCGGGGCGGCATATTATCTGGTCCACTCCATGATCGCCCAGAAACAAAATTTTGTTGAAGCCGACCGCAGGGCCGCTCAGAACATGGTTTCGGCAGCTGAATCCGCCGGTCTCGATCGGATCATTTACTTGGGGGGGCTTGCAGAAGAAAAAGACGGCCGGTTGAGCAAGCATTTGAGTTCCCGAATCGAGGTGGCGGAGATCCTCCAATCCGGCAGCGTGCCGGTGACCGATTTACGGGCGCCCATGATTTTGGGATCCGGCAGTGCTTCCTTCGAGATATTGAGATACCTGGTGGAGCGCCTTCCGGTGATGATTACACCCCGCTGGGTGAGATCGCTGAACCAGCCGATTGCCATTCGAAATGTCATCCAATATCTGGTCGGCTGTCTCGAACACCCTGAGACCATCGGTCAAACCTATGATATCGGGGGGCCGGACGTGCTGGCCTACCGGGATTTGCTGGATATCTATGCCCAGGAAGCAAAATTGTCCAAACGATGGGTCATTCCGGTTCGGGTGCTCACCCCCACCCTCAGTGCCTACTGGATTCATCTCATCAGCCCCGTGCCCCATTCCATTGCGTTGCCGTTGACCGAAGGATTGAGCAGCGATGCCGTATGTTCGGACAAACGTATTCTATCGATTATCCCCCAGAAACTACTCACTCCCAGGGAGGCGATTCGAACGGCGCTGGATAAAATCATCGAGGAACAGGTGGATACCTGCTGGGCCGATGCCGGAGAAATCCTAACGCCGGAATGGGCCCATTGCGGCGATGCGGATTGGGCCGGCGGCACCATTATGCAATGCGGATATCGGGCTCGAATAAACGCCCCGTTGGAGGACGTCTGGCTCCCCATCAGCAGGATCGGCGGTCATGAAGGGTATTATTATGCCGACGGTTTGTGGTGGCTGCGAGGTCTGCTGGATCGATTGTTCGGCGGGGTCGGATTGCGTCGAGGACGGCGTCATCCAACCGAACTTCGGGTTGGAGACGCCCTGGATTTTTGGCGGGTACTGGATGTTGTGCCCAAGGAGAGACTGGTCCTGGTGGCGGAGATGAAGGTTCCCGGCGAAGCCCTGCTGGAATTTAAAATCGATTCAGTAGGAGAACATTCCACGGAGTTGCAGATGCTGTCGCGTTTTTTGCCCAAAGGGTTGTGGGGGATGCTCTACTGGTACACACTCTATCCGTTTCATGAAAAGATTTTTTTTGGAATGCTCAAAGGTATTGCCGGGGCCATTGAAAAACCCATTGTATCCGGCCCCGAGCGTTTTACCCCAAGACTCCACGGGTCGTGTGCATTGCCCTCAGGATAAACACTTTTCAGATAATTAAATATTCGAGAGGTCGGGGTGTTTTTTTAATAAAGTCGCTTCATGGAGTGTCTTTTTTTAAACCGCATGAACTCGCGGCAAGGGATCGTAGAGAAAGAACCGGAAACTATCTTTGAAATATCAATAGGTTCATTGCATAACTTTAAAATTTCTTTAAAAATACCATTTCGACATACGCCTGTTCTTTCTAACGATCCCTAAGCCACTCAAACAGCATCCGATTTAAAAAAAGATCATCCATTCCGCAAAACGTACGTCCCTGACATCGGTTTATGCGGAACCCAATAATATTTACCACAACGGCGCCGGAACACACGCCATCAAATAACAGATGAGCCTTTACCCCAACATTCAGGACACCCGTATTCAGCTATTAAACGAATTTGATATTCGTTTGGACGCAGATTACGTATTGTACTGGATGCAGCAGTCCCAGCGGGCGGAATACAATCACGCACTGGAATTTGCGGTTCACCAGGCCAATGAAATCGGACTGGGCGTTGTGGTGGTGTTCGGTCTTTCAGAGGATTATCCGGAGGCAAATTTACGGCACTACACGTTTTTGTTGGAAGGTTTAACAGAAACTCGAACGTTGCTTGCAAAGCGGGGTATTCACATGGTGGTTCGTCGGGGATCGCCGCCGGATGTGGCCTTGGAATTGGGTCCGGATGCCGCCATGATCGTCTGTGACCGCGGCTATCTCAAGCACCAAAGAATATGGCGGGATCAGGTGGCCCGCAACGCAGATTGCCGGGTTCTGCAGGTGGAATCCGATGTGATCGTTCCCCTGGAAGTGGTCTCCGAAAAAGCCGAGTATGCCGCCCGAACCATTCGGCCCAAGATACAAAAGCATCTTGACGATTATTTGGTTGAATTCCAATCCACCCCGGTCAACCGTTCCACCCTGAATATTCCCCTGGACGGTCTGGATTTAAAAGGACCGGCGGATATTTTAGCCGGGATGCAAATCGATGAAAAAGTTTTTCCTGTATCTCAATTCTTCAAGGGGGGGACCTCCCGGGCTAAAAAACGTTTCGATGACTTTATCGCGTCACGATTGACCCGGTATGAACGCCATCATAACCAGCCCCAGACCGACGACATCTCCCACATGAGCATGTATTTGCATTTCGGTCAGATCTCACCGCTGTATCTGGCCCTTCAAATCAAGAACGCAGATCATCGGATGAAAACCGCTAAAGATGCTTTCTTGGAAGAATTGATCGTCCGCCGTGAACTGGCAGCCAATTTTGTTTATTACAATTCGCAATACGACAGCTATCGATGCCTGCCGGATTGGGCCCGGCGCACCCTGTCGGAGCATAGAAAAGACCGGCGAACGTATACCTACAGCCGCCGAAAATTGGAAGATGCCCAGACCCACGATCCCTATTGGAACGCTGCCATGCTGGAGATGAAATATACCGGATTCATGCACAACCACATGCGGATGTACTGGGGCAAAAAAATATTGGAGTGGTCATCGTCACCGGAAGCGGCGTTCCGCACCACCGTAAAGATCAACAATAAATATTTTCTGGACGGCCGGGATCCGAATTCCTATGCCGGCGTTGCATGGATTTA
>JAHECI010000169.1 GCA_024641825.1 Desulfobacterales bacterium
GCTGTATCAGCGTTTTGTTTAGGAACCTGAGGTGGGGTTTCCGGTGTCGGCATTTTCGCTGTTTGTGTGGAAACCGATGTGGCCGCGTCCGGTTTTTCAACCGTTTGAGGGGTGGGGGGCATCGGTGCAACGACGTTTTTTGGCGTTGCGTCCACAGGCTGTTTGGGGGGCTGAGGTACGGATTCGGGCGTGGCGGCCGCCGTCTCTTCTATCGGGGCGGGTTTTTCAACCGCCATCTTTTCCGGCGGTTGAGATTTTGGGGCCGCCGGTTCCGCGATAATGATCTTTTTCGTGATTTCCCGTGATTTCTGTGGCGGTTCCTCTTGCTTTTCACACCCCCACAATAGGGTAAAAAAACAGGCGATGCAGACAATGCTGCGTATGAAAACAAGATGTTTATCCATGATTTATCGTGTTTTTTTGATGCCTCGGCTCATGAAGCTTTTTTTTGCTCCGTTTCAATGAACCGGTACGTGATCGCCGTACATGATGTTGTGAGCATGTTGCCGCCCTTGGCGGTGGTCATTTTAATGTCTTCTATGTTTACAATCCTGGATAACCTTGCCAATTTGTCAAAAAAGAGGGCGACATTGTGATAACTGCCTGTGACCATAATCGATACCGGAATTTCGGCATAGAAATCTTTGTTTCGCTCAGGCTGTGGCTGAAACAGAATAAATTCCAGACCGGCATCCCGGCCAGACCTTGAAATACTCGACAGCAGAGACGGTATTTCTTTTTTTTCAGGGAGTTTTTTCCTTACAATCTTGAATTCAATCTCCGCCTCTTTGAGCTTTGCCTGCAAATGTTTAAGCTGTCCTGCCTTTGCCCTTGCCCGGACGAGTCGGGTCTCTAAGGATTCTTGCTCCTTTTTCAATTCTTCGATGGTATTGAGTTTGGGCAAAAAAGAGAAGTAGAAAAAGGGGCCAATGAGCGCAGCGAGGATCCCCAAACTCAACAGAATCCTGTAAAGCTTGGACAGCTTTCCTATCTTGTCGATATTTTCAAAAAACCATTCTGATAAATTGGAAAGTTCGATTTTTTTCATCGTTATTACGATACCATGGACCGGTTTTATTTTTTCTTTTCCGACGGGTTCCCGGAGATCCTGGTGCAGATAATTTCAAAACTTTTTAGATTTAATTCGTTTATCTTTTGTTGTTTTATGGTCTTTAAATTGACATTCATAAAAAAGTCGGACGCTTCCAGACGGCTCATAAAATCAGCGATGGTTTTATTGTCCAAGGCAATTCCCTGAAGTTCGATTTGGTCGCCATTTTCCTGAAAATTTGTAAACCATAACCGTTTTACGGGCCTGATGTCGCCGTCTGCCGATGCTTCCGATGAAGAGACAGAGACCTTTTCAGCCACCAGTGTTGTCATATTGTCAAGTAGTTGGACGGCAATCTTTCGATTTGTTTCCAGGTTCTTTATAACATCGGTCTTTTGTTTTAATCTGTCGAAGGCCTTTTTAATTTCGTCGACCTGTCTGGCTTGTTTTTCGACCTGGGCCAACATTGATTTTGTGTTTTTTATCTGGGTGTTCAGGGCTTCGATATCGCTGTTCAAACTCATGTTATAATAGACAAGGATTCCCACAACCATGATAACAGCCAGGACAAATATACTGATCTGCCTGCGGATATTTTCTTTTTTCTGTGCCGCACGATAAGGGAGCAGGTTAATTCGTATCATTTGTCACCAATTTTTCGTATGGCAAGCCCCATGCAGATGGCTGCCTGTGGTGCTATTTTTTCAAGATAGGACGCGTCAAAACGGCTGCTGTCGGCTGAGAAATTTTTAAAAGGATTGATGACTTCGACTTCAGCGGATGTTTCATCTGCCAAAATGTGTCGAAACTCCTTAATATTGGCACCGCCACCGCTGAGGACAAAACTGGTTATTTGATGTTCGGGATATGTGGAATAGAAGAAATCCAGGGCACGCTTTATTTCAGTGCACCAGTCCGCCACCACAGATGAAACAATTTTTTTTAAATCTTCAAGGGAGATGATGTCTGATTGTTGCTGAAATTTAATGCTTTCGGCTTCCTCTAAGGAACAATCGACCAGTGAAACGATCTTCTCGTTGATTTGTGCGGATCCAAGGGAAACATCCCGCATAAATGCAGAGGAAGTACCTTTTAGAATATTTAAGGATGTCTTGCTGGCACCGATATCGATCAGGGCCACATGTTCATCTTCAGGGGTATAGTTGAATTCAAAAATATTTTGTAGGGCAAAAGCGTCAACATCGATGATGCAGGTGTTCAGGTTGGCCATCTGGACAAGGTTGATATATTCATTCACCATCTCTTTTTTTGCGGCCACCAGCAGGACGCTCATCTGGTTGGGATTGTGTTCACTTTCTCCTAAAATTTGAAAATCCAAATTAACATCGTTGATATCGAATGGAATATACTGTTCCGCTTCAAAATGAATGGTTTCGTGCAATTCATCTTCCGTCATGGTCTGGACGTTGATCTTTTTTACAATCACCGAATAACCGCCGATGGAAATGGCGACGTTCTTTTCTTTTAGTTTGGCGCTTTTAAAGAGTTCTCGAATATACTCGGCGACAGTTTCGGGATCTTTAATGGAACCTTCTTCGATGAGTTCGGGTTCAATATCGATGGCGTTGAAGGTTTTTAGGCTGGATCCTGTTTTGGTGTCGACGACTTCAGCGACCTTTATAGTCCTGGAGCCGATGTCCAGGCCGATAAGATGATTTTTTTTTCCAAAAAACATAATAAATTCTTAGTCACCAAAAATTTTATCTTTATCAGAAAGATCGAAACCCAGGGCCAAAATAATCTTGCGCTGAGTTTCAAGTCGGCACGGCAACCCTTTTTCGATGCGGGCAATCGTAATGGGAGACACGGCCGCCTTTCTGGCCAGTTCGGTCTTGCTCATCAGTAAAGACTCTCTGATTTTTTTTAAATGGTTTCCTTTCATTAAGAAGCCTTTTTATGAGATTTGTAAAATTCCACCAAACATAATGGTTCCAGAAATTCCGGTTGCCATTGTTTTTTTTGCAATATTACCTTAAATTATAATCAAGTTCAAGAACTTTTATGCATAATTATAGATAAATTTTAATTAATTACTTTATTTGGTGGTTTTGACAATTAATTTACTATATATGGTATTATATAATAGTGAAAATATATGACAATAAAACAATTCTTAAAAAAATGTTTGTTCCGGTCCCTTATCACTGAAAGCTAAATAGTGCCCATCCATAATTGTTAAATGGACACGTTGCGTTTCCAATTCATAAATGAGCAATTGTTGCCCGGATCAAGGCCGCACAAGGGTTTTCGGTAAGGCATACTTCCTGTATGCCGCAGCCGGAAACCCGCGGAGAACGCAGGTCCGGGCAAAAAGGGCCATTTATGGATGGAAACTAAATAGTTATACTATCAATGAAATAAAGCATTACCTTGACTTTAGCGATCCGTTTCCGTATATATTTTTTCGGATTATACTGTCTTTCGAGTTTCGCACCCGCTGCTAACCCGGTCAAGGCGCAATCAAAGAATCTTTAAGGGAACGAAATTCGAGAAGGGTGTTTTTTACTGCATTGGAATGGTCTTTTCAATTTAGATTAAGATGTTCCCGTGCCGATTTCCGATATTCGCATACCGAGCCGTTAGCCTTAGTTTATGAACCTCCAAACCGCAGAAGAAAAAATCAAACCGTTCAGGCTGGTCAAATACTTTACGTTTACAAGCCTGATCGTAATATTCCTTGGAACGCTGGTCCTCTCCTTGCTCAATACCCACTGGGCAAAGACCATGCAGCAAAAAAAAAGTGAAGACTACGCCAGCCTTCTGATCGAGAATCTGAATCACCAGGTGTTTTTGCAGTTCATTATTCCGGTTGCATTGAAATTCGGCAAGATTCGCCTCAGTGATCAAGAACAATTTGAACGGATGGACAAAGTCGTTAGAAGCACCCTCCACAGCTTCAAGGTCGACATGGTCAACATATACGATATGGAAAACACCATATCCTACAGTTTTGACCACTCTGTGATCGGCAAAGAAAATTCGGGGGGCAAAGGATATGAGGATGCCATTTTAGGCCGCTCGACTTCAAAGCTGATTCAAAGCGGGAACTGGTTCCGGATCTTGCTCGGAATTCCCCAAGACAGCCGGTTAATTACCATTGCCCCCCTGCGGGCAGAGCAACCCCTCTCCAGGATATCCGGTCCGGTCCTGGGTGTCGTAGAAATCGTTCAGGATTTAACAGAGGACTATAAGGCAATTTTCGATTTTCAGATCCGTGTTATTACCACCAGCTCGGTGGTGATGGGGGCGCTGTTTCTGGCGCTTCTGTTTGTGGTCAAACGGGGGGAAAGTATCATTGAAAAGCGCGCCCAGGAGCGACTCAAGCTCAAAGAGAAGTTAAGCCGGGCAGAACATTTGTCGACACTGGGGGAAATGGTTGCAGGGATTTCCCATGAAATTCGGAATCCATTGGGTATTATCAAAAGCTCATCCGAACTCTTAAAGAAAAAAATGGCAGGGTACGATCCTTCGAATACTATTCCAGATATCATCATCGAAGAATCCGTCCGTTTAAATAATATTATCACGGATTTTTTAAATTTTGCGAAACCCAGAATTCCAAATATGATAACCTGCAATGTGGAGGATATTCTCGAGAAAAACATTAAATTTTTGGCATCACACATTGAACAGGAAGGCTATAGGGTTGAAAAACATTATGACCCTAATATTCCGGAGATAACCGCCGATTCCGATATGCTGTATCAGGCATTCCTAAATATTTTAATCAATGCCATGCAGGCGATGCCCGAGGGCGGTAAAATACGCGTTGCAATACAATCCACCGACAATACGGTAAAAATATTTTTTGAAGATGAAGGGGAAGGGATTCCCCAAGACCTTATGGGAAAAATATGGGATCCATTTTTTACCACCAAAGCCAAAGGAACCGGTTTGGGGCTGGGTATTGTAAAAAATATTATTGAATCCCACAGCGGAAACGTCCAGATTCGCACAAGACCGGGTGCCGGCGCCCGGGTTAAAGTAGAATTGCCTGTGAAACAGGGAGTATAGGCATGGAAACCATCCTGATCGTTGATGATGAAAAGAATTATCCGCGGATATTAAGTGCGGTTCTCGAAGAAGAGGAGTTCGAAACCTTTTGTGCAAACAGCGGTGATGAGGCCCTTGAAATACTGAAAAATATCGACGTTGATCTGGTCCTTACCGATATGAAAATGCCCAAAATGGACGGGATTGAACTCCTGGAGAAAATCAAGGACAAAGACAAGGACCTTCCGGTCATTATGATGACCGCTCACGGTACCGTGGATAAAGCTGTTGAGGCCATGCAGAAAGGGGCCTACAGTTATATTCTCAAGCCCTTCGATAATAACCGGCTGATTCTGTATGTCAATAAGGCCATCGGCATGTACCGTATGGTCAAAGAGAACCGGCAACTCAGAAATGCCGTGGAGTCAAAATACAGTTTCGGAAATATTATTGGAAAAAGCAAGGTGATGGAGGATGTTTTCGAAACGATTCGAAAAGTGGCACCCGCCACCACCACTGTTTTGATCGAAGGAGAGAGCGGTACCGGGAAAGAACTGGTGGCAAAATCGATCCACTTTAACAGCCCGCGGCGGGATAAACCGTTCGTTGCGGTGAACTGCAGCGCGCTGGCAGAGACGCTCCTTGAGAGTGAACTTTTTGGCCATGAAAAAGGGGCATTTACCGGTGCAGTCGCCCGGCGGAAAGGCCGTTTTGAATTGGCTGACGGCGGCACCCTCTTTCTCGATGAAATCGGCGAACTTTCACAAAATTTACAGGTGAAACTTTTACGGGTTCTCCAAGAAAGAGTTTTTGAAAGGGTTGGAGGGGTAAAGCCGATTTCTGTCGATATCCGTATTATTGCGGCGACAAATAAGAGACTTAAAGATGAAATGATCCAAGGACGATTCAGAGAAGATCTTTATTATCGGTTGAATGTGGTACATATTATCCTGCCTCTTTTAAGAAACCGTCGGGAAGATATTCACCTGCTGGCGGATCATTTTATCCGTAAATATGGCGCGAAAGATAAATCCGGCACCCCGGTATCCGGTCTTGATCCGGAAGTTGAACGTTTTTTTTTCGATTACAGCTGGCCCGGAAATGTTCGTGAGTTGGAGAATGTCATTGAACGGGCCATGGTGATGTGCCGAAGCAATACCATTCAGGTTTCAGATCTTCCCAAGGAATTTAGAAGCAATGTTTATAACACGCTGCATATTGAAGGAATACCTTCCAGTGCAAAATTGGATGAAACCCTTACGATGATCGAAAAAAGGATGATCGTAAGGGCTTTGAAATTGACAAATAACGTTCAATCCCAGGCGGCCGAATTGCTCGGCATTGGCAAAAGCGGGCTTAACTGGAAAATAAAAAAGTTGAAATTGGACGTCGGTTCAAAAGTTTGAATCAAAGAAAATAATCGTTTTTTTCTTATTATTTTAAGTGGATATCCTATTTTGAGTTTTAAGGGGTTCAAAAATTTGAATCGGACATATTTGACGTTATTTTCAGCAAAATCAATAGGTTAAAATTTTCGTTGTTGGGTGGGGTTCAAAAATTTGAACAATTCCCGATTTGCCGGGTGGGGTTAAGAAAAAAGCAGCGAGGGCGTTCTAAAAAGTTTTTTCCTATAATAAGCTGTAATTAATATATAAATCTAATAGATGAAAAATTTTCAGGCTTTAATTGTAACTTTGGCAAGAACTTTGCATGTTCTATTTGCAACCTAATAATTTCTTCATCAGTTTTCCTTATAATGGTCAATCGGCTTAAAACCGGTTGACCATTTTTTTTAGGGGGGATTTTAACCCTGCATCTGACCGGCCACCTTTTCT
>JAHECI010000170.1 GCA_024641825.1 Desulfobacterales bacterium
AAAGCTGGCGCTCGAGTGCAGCGTCGATCATCTTTTTGCTGCAAATTTGTTCTTCAATCAGATAAGCACCGATCTTTTTGATATCCATGGGTTGTCTTTGTTGTCGACGTTGGTGTTAAAATATGGTTCTTCTCCAATTTAGTTGGAGAAGAGGGTCCAAGGATTCCAGGGGTCAAGGATCCAAGGGTCTATTTTCTAAAGACTTTATCAGCGCTTTTAACATTCTTTCGATTTCTGCAATGTCTTTTTGTAATGTATCCAATTCACCTTTTTCAATTAAATCTAAATCCCCTGCTAATAATATCTGCGTTTCCAATTCGCAAACAGAACCATAAGATATGTAAAGCATCCTAACGTAATCCAAGGTTGTCTTTCTTCCATATCCTTCTGCTATATTAGAAGGAATAGACACAACAGATCTTCTTATCTGTGAAGTTAGACCGTATCTTTCTTCCTTTGGGAATTTTGCTGTTATTCTATATATTTCTAAACAGAGTTCGTATGACTTTTTCCAGACTTTCAACTCTTTGTAATTCTTTAGCATTTTTATCCGCCTGTTTGGTGGCGGGTCACTCGAACCCTTGAACCCTTGACCCCTTGTACCCTTTGGAATCACATTCGCTCAATTGGAAATGATCCACATATTTTATCCTAATTAACTACAACTAATCGGGAGATGATCCTAAAAAAGAAACAAAAACCTGACACGTTAAAAAAATAAGATTTATTGTTCAAGGAAGAGCAGTGCAACCAGAGGACTTGGCCGAGCATCGCGCTTTCAAAATAGATTGTGGATGAAAATTTTCTTCGCCAATCCAAATAGGCCTTTGGAACAATGGAACATAACATTTCCTTGAAGTCAACCGTCAATTTTAAGCAACAAAAAAGGTCATATCACCATTCATATGGGTTCAACGGTTCTCAAACGAAACTCCTTTCATAAACCCATCGGTCGTGTCACCCTGTTTGATTAAAGAATCGGAGGGTACAATTTTATTGACATAAAAAGACGAGTACGGTACTTTTTTTACTTTAAAATGTGTATTTCTGTTTTTTTAGTAAGTTACAGTGCTTTTTATCGATGTTATACTGTCTTGGCCCGTAAATTTTTTATTGAACAATTGACGTGAAACCAGGTCGTGAAAGGAAGGGGAAAATAGTGGAAATTGCCGTATTGTTAAAACAGGTTCCTGCCACAGAATCGCTCATCGGAATTGCCGAAGACGGGGTATCCGTAACCACCGACGGCATCAAGTGGGTCATTAACCCCTATGATGAATTCGCGGTCGAAGAGGCGCTCCGGATTAAAGAAGCTCATGGAGGTTCGGTAACGATCATCTCCGTCGGGTCGGAAAAAACAGCCGAGGCCATAAGAACCGCCCTGGCAATGGGGGCTGACAAGGGAATACTGATCAACGATCCGGCTTCAGCAGGCTGTGACGGTTTAAAAACAGCCCGAATTCTTGCAGCCGTGTTAAAAGAAGCGCCGTTTGACCTGATTATCGCCGGACAGCGGGCGGTGGATGACGACAATTATCAAGTGGGTCCGGCCACAGCGGAGTTTTTGGGTATTCCCCATATTTCCATGGTGGTTAAAGAAGAAATCACGGACACCACAATCAGATGCCACAGAACCATTGACGGCGGCACCGCAATCCTGGAAACACAATTGCCGGCCCTAATTACAACCCAGCGGGGGCTGAACGAGCCACGGTATGCGTCTCTTCCGGGAATCATGAAAGCAAAAAAGAAACCCATCGATATCAAAAACGTTGCAGACCTGGGGCTGGATTCTGAACATATGGGCGAACCCCTGACAAAGATCGTTTCAATGAAAACTCCTCCTGAACGAAAAGGCGGCATTATGATCCAGGGCGACTCTGCCCGGGCAAAGGCGGCGGAACTGGTCAGGATTTTACACGAAGAGGCAAAGGTCCTGTAGTAAAGGAGACAAATATGTCAAAAGGTGTGTTGGCAATAGCAGAACAGGTAGAGGGTGTTTTTCGAAAAGTGACGTATGAGGCATTGAGTGAAGGGCGGCGTATCGCCGACCATCTGGGGACCGAACTCACCGCCTTGGTTTTGGGCGCTGACGTTGAAAATATTTCCAAGGAACTGAAACCTTACGGACCGGATAGAATTGTCGTGGCAGACAGCCCGGCGCTGGTTGAATTTTTGACAGATGCTTACACCAACGTGATATATGATGTTATCCGCAAAGAAACGCCGGATGTCATCATCCTGGGCGCATCGACCCAGGGGAAGGATGTCTCGGCACGCCTGAGCGCGCGTCTGAATGCACCCCTTGCCATGGATTGTGTGGCGATTCGTTTTGAGGATAACCGTCTTATTGCAACCCGTTACATGCACGGCGGAAAAATTCTTGCGGATGTCGAGCTCAATGGAACTCCGAAGATCCTGGCGATTCGGCCCAATGCCCTGGACATTGCCCACGCTGACGGCGCTGGAGCCCAAGAAAATTTTGATGTGGACACGGGGACCACCGCGCTGCAATTTATCGACAAACGACTCGATACCCATAAAAAAGAAATTACCGAGGCCGACACGGTGGTGTCCGGCGGAAGGGGAATGGGAAGCGCTGATTTTACCGTCATAGAAGCGCTGGCCGAACTGCTCGAGGGTGCGGTGGGTGCGTCACGATCGGCCGTCGATGAAGGCTGGCGGCCTTCATCCGACCAGGTGGGCCAGACCGGAAAGGTGGTTTCTCCGAATCTCTATATCGCCTGCGGAATATCCGGAGCCATTCAGCACTTTGCCGGGATGTCTTCATCCAAGGTGGTGGTGGCCATAAACAAAGACCCGGAAGCCCCCATATTCGCCAAGGCGGATTACGGCATTGAAGGGGATCTCTTTGAAATCGTGCCGTTGGTTACCGAAGAAATCAGGAAGCTAAAAGGCTGAAAACAGAATATAAGCACCCACAAACAAAGAACAGAGGCTTTATTTTATATTCGCTATTCCCACAAAGGCTGCCGAAAAATCCGGGAGCCTTTTGATTTTTTATTCCCTCGCGTCTGACCCCAGAGAAATAGGCTGCGCATTTCACGGGGCAGGCACAGAAATCGGGCAAAAGAGGCGGTTTGCAAAGGTCTCGTTTAAGGTCGATAATGAAACTACACTTGGTAAGTCTGGGCTGTGCAAAAAACCTCGTCGACAGCGAAGTAATGCTGGGCCGGCTCATCAAATCGGGGTGGACCCACACCCCGCATCCGGAAAAGGCCGATACCATCATCGTCAATACTTGCAGTTTTATTGAATCGGCCGTAAACGAATCCATCGATACCATTCTTGAACTGGCTCGATATAAACAGACCGGCGTCTGCCGTCGTCTCATCGTTGCCGGCTGCCTCCCCGAACGGTTCAGGGAGGAAATCGTCGAATCCCTGCCGGAAGTCGATCTGTTTTTGGGAACCGGTGCCTTTGGTGAAATTGTTAAAGCGGCCGACGGATCTTTAGATGCCCATCGTTGTTGTTTGCCGGACCCGAATTCCATCACCGTTCGCCGTCAGGAACCGTTAAGAATTCGGAGTTCCCCTTACATGGCCTATCTTAAAATAGCGGAAGGCTGCAACCGTCACTGTACGTATTGTATTCTACCAAAGATCAGAGGCAAGCAGAGAAGCCGCTATTCCGAAGACATTGTGGCCGAAGCGCAATCCCTGATCTCATCGGGTGTCAAGGAACTTATTCTGGTGGCCCAGGATACCACCCATTATGGTTCGGATTTACACCCACCGGTTTCTCTGGGCCGGCTCCTCGGGGAGATATCGGAATTGTCCGATGAAATATGGATCAGAGTTCTATACGGACATCCGGAGAGTATCGATGAAAATATTATCAAAACCATTGCAGAACACCGTAACATATGCTCTTATTTCGATATCCCGATTCAGCATGCAAGCAACAGGATTCTAAAGAAAATGGGCCGAAATTATTCATCCGATGACCTTCGCCGGCTGTTTGACAATATTCGAGGATCTATTCCGGACGCAGCGTTGCGGACCACCGCCATCGTCGGTTTTCCCGGCGAAACAGATGCCGATTTTAAAAAGCTTTTAAGATTTACACAGGACATCTGTTTCGACCACCTTGGCGTATTCACCTATTCCGACGCCGAAGATCTTTTGTCCCACAGACTTCGCCATCACATCCCTGAACACGTGGCCATGGGCCGATACAACCGACTCATGTCCGCTCAGGAAGCAATATCTTCGAAAAATAACCGCAAACACCTCCACAAGGTTTACGATGTTCTTGTGGAAGGGACCGACGAAAACAACCGTTACGTGGGCCGCACATTTTTTCAGGCACCTGAGGTCGACGGCATGACCCAAATTCTCTCCCAACAATTGCCAATCGGTTCGTTTGTCCGGGTAAAGATTGAAGACACCTTTGAATACGATCTTGCAGGAAAAGTTGTATGAATGACATAAAGCATAGAATTCTAAGTCTGGTCAAAGATGACCTTTCGGAAATTGAAGTCGCCCTTGAACAAAATTTAAAACCGCATTTTGATCTGGTATCCCAAATCGCCGGACACATACTCTTCAGCGGCGGGAAGCGGTTGCGGCCGTTGCTCATGGTACTGTCTGCCAAACTTTGCGGTTACGATGGAAATTATGAAAAGACGTTTTCGACCATTTTTGAATATCTCCATGCCGCCACGCTTTTGCATGACGATCTTGTGGACGAAGCAACATTGCGAAGGGGGAAACCCGTCGCCCATTCCCTATGGGGAAATGCCATTGCCGTTCTGGTTGGAGATTTTCTGCTGGCGCGATCACTTTCCATTGCAGCTGAAACAAAACGGCCGGATGTTATCAAGGTCGTTGCAGAAATTACAGAAAACATGTCCCAGGGTGAAATTCATCAGTTGATGAAGAAGGGATGCATCGATCTTACTGAAACCGAGTACATGGAGATCATAGAACGCAAGACCGCTGTTCTTTTTCAGGGAACCTGCCGTGTCGGTGCCCTCATTTCAGGGGTGTCCAAGGAAAAGGAGGACGCTCTGGCAGGGTATGGGTTCAACATCGGCATCGCTTTCCAGATGGTCGATGATCTTCTCGATTATTCCCAAAACACCCCTGAACTCGGGAAAAAGGTGGGGGCGGATCTCAAAGAAGGGAAACTGACCCTTCCGGTGATATATTCCCTCCAATCGGCGGATGCAACAGACCGAATCCAGATGGAAAAAATAATCAAAAATAAAGACTTTTCCGTGGAAGATTTCGAAACATTGATCGCAATCATGAAAAAATACGGCGGTCAAACATATACTGAAAAGGTTGCACAAAAATACGTCAAGAATGCAAAGAATGCATTGGAGATCTTTAAAAACTCAACAACCAAAGAGATCCTGTTGACAATCGCGGATTATACTTTGGCCCGTAAGGTATAAATGTTCCCAATCTTTTCCAAAAACGATCTTATAGATGTATATGAGTTTCATGCCTAAAGGATTTGTGGATCGCAGCCTCCTTGGGAACCTGGAATGATGGAATGCTGGAATATAGGGTTTTTTAAAAGGAATCCATCTTCCATTATTCCAATATTCCATTATTCGGGCATCTTTTTGACAAAATATAAATGCCGTATTTATCCTGGCTTGTCATGCCAAAAGTGTTTTGGACACCAATGAAATGTGCTATTATTAATTTCATTTATAAATCATTTTACCCAGTGGGGAGGTCAAAAAGGTATGTCTGTATCTTTTAACACCGGCGTCAGATTCATTTTTTTAATGTTTTTCCTTTCGGTTGTCTTTACCCCGTCAAAAAATCTTCAGGCAAAAAACCAGGTTCCCACAAAAACCATCGTGGTGATCGGGACCGGTAATATCTATGGTGGAAATTCCGCCAAAGCAAGGGAACAAGCCATTGCAAACGGTCTGGTCTCCGCCGTGGAGGGTGTTGCGGTGGAACTTTTGCCGCCGGAAACTCTGGCCCGGAATTTTCAAGCATTTAACGATCTCCTCAATGGGAAGACCGGACAATTCGTCCAGGGCTACAGGGTGCTGGCGGAGTTGCCCCTTAAAAATACATACAGAGTGGTGGTGGAAGCCAATGTTCTTACGAGCACATTGAAAATATTTTTGTCGGATTCCGGGATCTTGTTGAGCGAAAAATTCTTGCCGAAAGTTCTGGTTTTAATCTCGGAACAGAACCTTCAAGACCCCTCGCCCACATACTGGTGGAGCCAAAAAGGAAATTTTAAAAAAGCGATATCCGTGGACACCCTTTTAAAAATCCTGGAGAGCAAAGGATTTTCGATCATCGACCCCCGACAGATTCCTAAAAACACCTTCAACGATCTCACCCATGACACACCGTATCTGGACGACCGTCAGGCGGTTGACCTTGGTCTCAAAGTACAGGCAGATGTGGTCATCATCGGCACGTCGGTTGCCGAAAGGACGCCGAATATCATGGGACAAAACATCAGATCATTTAAAGGGATCGTATCCGCACGTGCCATTCGGACAGATACAAGGAAAGAAATCGCCGCCACAATGCAGCGGGCGGTAACCACGAATACCGATGAAACAACGGGTGTCCGGGATACGCTCTCCGACGCCGGATCACTCGCAGGTGAAGCCCTCGCCTCGCAAATCGTTTATGCCTGGCAAAAAAACGAACAACAATACAACCTGGTGGAGATCATTGTTGAAGGCACGGACAATCTCGTGAATTTCGAAAAGTTTCGTCGTATCATAACCCAATTGTCCGGTGTAAAGAATCTACAGACCAAGGAAATGAAAGCAGACGAAGTCACCATTACCCTCGAGTTCCAAGGAGATGCCAAAACCCTTGCGGATGCCCTGATGCTGAAAACCTATGAATCCATCGGAATTAACATTTATGA
>JAHECI010000171.1:0-1830 GCA_024641825.1 Desulfobacterales bacterium
GGTTCCCGGGGGGATCGATCCGATGCTGTTGACGGCAACACGAAAAAGATTGGCCCGTTTATTTGAGATAATTCCTATTTTTGAGCCGGTGAATGTGGTCTGCCATACCGGTTACGATCCGGTTCATTATCGGGAGCTTTGGACAGAATGGGTGTCATCGAGTGTTGCCACATGGGAACCCCATGTGGCCCAAGCCGAACGTTTCGGATTTAAACTGTTGCTGGAAAATGTTTACGAGAAAAGTCCCCAGGTGCATTCCGCCCTTTTCGAGGCGATTCCATCGGATTCTTTCGGATTTTGTTTGGATGTGGGGCACCACAATGTTTTCGCCAATGGGCCCCTCGACAAATGGATCGACACGTTCAATGGAAAAATAATGGAAGTTCACCTCCACGACAATGACGGACAAGCAGACAGCCATTGGGCAATCGGGGCGGGGAACGTCGATTTTGGGGGTCTTTTTCAACGTATGCGTCAGAAGGGGTTGACGCCCACGCTTACATTGGAGCCCCATGAAGAAGCAACACTGTGGCAAAGCCTGTCGTCCGGGGACTTTAGAGACCATCTCAACACCACCCATTAAAAGGTTTGAACCTTCTATGAAGGTTTTGAAACGGTCGCCAAAGACCCCATCAAGACATTCCTTTAAACCGAAAGCCTGCAATTGCCCATGGGGTCGCGTCAGCCTGTGTTTAACTTAAATCCGCATTCCTTGGTGTTACAGGCCAGAAAATCGCCCTGTTTTTTGGTGGATTTTTCCACCAAAAACCGGGCGCCGCAATCGGGGCACTGTTTATCTACGGGTTTGTCCCAGATGGCAAAGGTGCAATCCGGAAAGCGGCTGCAACCGTAAAAAATTTTACCCCGCTTGGATGTTCGTTTAACAATGTTTCCGCCGCAATCCGCTTCCGGGCAGTCGACCCCGATTTTTTCTCCCCCGTTGTTCGAGTTTGCGGACAGGGTGTTTTTGCACGCCGGATACCCGGTGCAAGCGTAGAATGTGCCGTATTTCCCATGTTTTATAAGCATCGGTTTGCCGCATTTTTCACAAACTTTGTCCGAAGGTTCATCCGGCGGCAGCTCGGCGGGATGAATAACCCCTTTTTCATCCCGGGTGTAGTTGCTGGAATGGGTACATTCCGGATAGCCGGAGCAGCTCAAAAAATGTCCGGTCTTACCGACCCGGATATGAAGCCGGGCACTGCATTTGGGGCAGGTGAGGTCCGTGGGGAAGCCCACACCTTTGACACTGAGCATTCCGGTTGAAGCTGCGTCGAGTTCCTTTTTAAACGCATCGTAGAATCGGGTTAAAATTTCCAAAGCGTCCGCTTCTGTGAGTTCTATGCGGTCGAGGTCGTCTTCCATTTTGGCGGTAAACTCCACATCGAATACATCGGGAAAGCTCTCCACCAGCAGATCGTTGACGATAAAACCGAGTTCGTTGGGTTTGAAATATCGTTTGATCAGATCCACATACCCTTTTTCCCGGATGGTCGACAGAATGGCGGCATAGGTGCTGGGGCGCCCGATGCCGTTTTCTTCGAGTTCCTTGACCAAAGACGCCTCTGAAAATCTCGGCGGAGGCACGGTAAAATGCTGTTTGGGTTCCAATCGATTGAGTTTCAAAATCATCCCTTCACTCAGTTCGGGAAGATCGTCTTTTTTCTTTTGGCTTTCACTTTCGATCTGTTCGTCCACGGACATGTAGAGCCGCATAAAGCCGGGAAACGCAACCGATGAGCCGCTTGCGGTAAAGAGATATGAACCGGCACGGATCGATATGGAAATCTGATGGATGAGGGCCTGTTTCATCTGAGATGAAACAAAGCG
>JAHECI010000171.1:1930-6865 GCA_024641825.1 Desulfobacterales bacterium
TCGAGATGCGCGGTGATCGACCAGTATTCTTCGGGCTCAAAGGCCTGGATCGCCCGCTCCCTTTCACAAATTATTCTCACGGCAACCGACTGTACACGTCCTGCGCTGAGCCCGCCTTTGACCTTGCGCCATAACAGAGGGGATATCTGGTATCCCACGAGTCTGTCGAGCATTCTGCGTGCCTGCTGGGCTTCATACTTGTTTTGGTTAAGATCTTTAGGCGCTGCAATGGCTTCGTTGACGGCTTTTTTTGTCAGTTCATGAAACAGAACTCTGTGAAATTTCCGGTCCTTTTTTTTCAGAATTTCCGCAGTGTGCCAAGCAATGGCTTCGCCCTCCCGGTCCGGGTCGGGTGCCAGGTAAATATCTTTTGAATCCCCTGCAGCCGTTCTTAATGATTTGATAACCTTTTGCTTTCCGGGAATGTTCGTGTATTTGGGTTTGAAGCCTTTTTCGATATCGATACCGATCTCTTTTGCCGGAAGGTCCTTTATATGGCCAACGGTGGCCGCGACATTGTATCGGTCTCCGAGATATTTTTTAATGGTTCTTACTTTTGTCGGTGACTCCACGACAACAAGGGGTTTTGTCACTGTATTTCCTCGTTTTAAATATTAAGAAGTCTCAAAAATACATCCAGCGTCCAATGCCCGAGTTCCCTGGCGATGGGCGCGATCCCCTATTTTTGAGACAGATTGACGTTAAATTTTACTGTTGGTTTCGGGATATTCCACGGCGATCACACGATGAAAATCTGCTCACGCCCTTTCCCCAATGGAAAAGAACTTCCCTGGAGATTGCTGTACAATATTTTTGAGTTCCAGTTGCAGCAGAACACTCGAAAGTCTGCCGGATTCCATGGACAGCTTCCGTGCCAGATCGTCGATGTGAACCGGATACGGACCCAGCGCTTCAAATACCTTGGATTCCGCCGGGGACAACCCCGATATTTTCTTCGGGGTTTCTTCCGGAGGGATATCTGTTTCAACCGGAGTTTCCATAATAAATGAAAACTCTTCCATGATGTCTTGGGCATGTTCCACCAGTTTGGCACCCTGTTTTATGAGGGTGTGCGTCCCGGTGCTTTTAAATGACTGAATGCTGCCCGGAACCGCAAATACCTCCCGGTTCTGTTCGGCAGCAAGACGTGCCGTGATCAGAGACCCGCTCCGTCGGGTTGCTTCCACGACCACGGTTCCAAGGGACATCCCGCTGATGATTCTGTTTCGTCTCGGGAAATTGTGGGCATTGGGCTCGGTGGCCAGAGAAAATTCCGAAACAACGGCACCGGTGTCGGCAATTTGATAAAAAAGCTTACGGTTTTCCGCCGGATAAATGTTCTCAAGGCCGCTGCCCAGTACGGCGATGGTAGCGCCTTTGCCCATGAGTGCGCCTTCGTGGGCTGCCGAATCGATTCCCAAAGCCATGCCGCTGACAACGGTTATTTTGAGCCGGGCCAAATCCCTGCACAGCCGCCGGGTCGTGGAGCGTCCGTAACTTGTGGCGTTTCTGGAGCCGACCACTGCGATATTTTTTGTGGCGCCGTCGAGACGGCCGAAAACGTACAAAAACGGCGGCGGATCCGGTATTTGAAGCAAAAGGGGCGGATAATCGGAATCTGCCATGGTGACAATTTTATACCCCTTTTCCAGGACAAGATCGAAATCTTTTTTGACCGAATCGGGAATTTTGCGCTGCTTTATAGCGGCAGCGAGGCGAGGGGTGATGCCTTCAACCGCAAGAAGTTCGTCTCGGGTGGCGCCAAAAATAAACTCCGGGGAATTGAAACGATCGATCAGCCGTTTGAAAAGGAGGTTTCCGATTCCGGGAACACTTTTCAGAATAAACCATGGCAGACTATGATCCACAAGTTATTTTTTCCCACGAACCTTCCATGCCAGGAGTATGGGGCTTGCCACGTAAATGGAAGAGTAGGTCCCGACAATGATACCGACCATCATTGCAAATGCGAAATCATGGATAATCCCGCCCCCCAAGATAAACAGGGCGACCACTACGACCAGGGTTGTCCCAGAGGTCAGTATGGTTCGGCTGAGAGTTTCATTGATGCTTCTGTTAATGACAACTTCCATGGGATTTTTGTGATACTTCCTCAAATTTTCTCGAATTCTGTCGAACACAATGATGGTATCATTGAGTGAGTATCCGATGATGGTGAGAAGGGCCGCGATGATGGGAAGTGTAAACTCCTTTCCGAACAGAGAGAATATCCCCACCGTTATGGTAACATCGTGGATGAGTGCCACGATGGCCCCCATGGCATATTTCAGTTCGAGAAACCAGAAGAGAAAAAGGGTCACCACCAATGCCGCCGCAA
This sequence comes from Desulfobacterales bacterium, assembly GCA_024641825.1. Classification (GTDB taxonomy): domain Bacteria; phylum Desulfobacterota; class Desulfobacteria; order Desulfobacterales; family UBA11574; genus JAAXQD01. Next base: position 4,269 of record JAHECI010000171.1, read on the forward strand.
TCAGAAAAGGGACGCTCACATGGAAAATGGAAAGCAGATAAACAGCACCCATGAGCACGCCGGCCATAACGCCGCTCAACATCCACTTGAGTTCAAACCGCCCGGATATATATATGGCAATAAAGAGCAGGGCGTAAAACATGGCGAACAGCGCTTTTTCCCGTAAATCTTTGCCCACCTGGGGCCCAACCATCTCGACCCGTCGGATGTCCACTCCCTGTCCGGTCGACGACGCCAAGGCCTTTTGTACTTCGAGGGAAAATCCCTGTTCGGTCATGACAGACCCGTCGGTGCGGATCAGATACTCATGTTCGATGTGTTCGCCGAATCCTTGAACCGATGATTTGCCCAGGTTTACGGTGGCGAGTCCTGATTTGATATCCGCCAGTTTTACGGGGGCATCGAATTTGACCTGTATCAAGGTGCCACCGGCAAAATCGATACCGTATTTGGGCCCTTTGTGGACCACGAGAGACGCGATGCTGATAAGGATCATCGCCAGCGACACTATGAAAGCGATCTTTCTTTTACCGACAAAATCAAGGTTGATATCAGGCTTTATAAATTGCATTAATAAAATCCTCTAACTAAATGCTTAGAGTTTTAATCTTTCGTTTTAGTAAATAGTAATCGAATATCATACGGGTGAGGATCAGCGCGGTAAAAAGACTGGCGATAACTCCCAGACTGAGGGTTACGGCAAATCCTTTTACCGGACCGGTACCGAACTGGAAGAGGACCAGAGCGGCGATGAGCGTGGTGACATTGGCATCGAGAATCGTGAGGGTCGCCCGGTCATACCCTGCGTCCACGGCCGCACGGGGCGTTTTGCCGATGTGCATCTCCTCTCTGATACGTTCGAATATGAGAACATTGGCATCCACCGCCATTCCGATGGTGAGAATGATGCCTGCGATACCGGGGAGGGTCAACGTGGCCTGAAAAGCGGCCAGCCCTCCGGCAATCAAAAGAACGTTAAGAATCAGCGCAAAGTCTGCAATGAGCCCCGAACCCCGGTAATAGACGATCATGAAGAAAACCACCAGGAGGCCGCCGACACACATGGATATAAGCCCTTTTCTGATGGAATCTGTTCCCAGTGAGGGGCCTACGGTTCTTTCCTCGAGAATCAGTACCGGAGCCGGGAGGGCGCCTGCACGCAAGGCGATGGCGAGATCCCGTGCTTCTTCCGTGGTAAAATTTCCGGTGACACGGGCTTTGCCGCCGGAGATTTTTTCCTGGATCACCGGTGCTGAATAGACCTTGTCGTCGAGGACGATCGCGAGACGTTTTTTAACATTCGCTTCGGTGATTCGGGCAAAGTCCCTGCCCCCTTTTTTATCAAAATCGATGGAGACATAAGGTTCGTTGTACTGGGAATCTATCTGAACCTTTGCATCGGTAAGATGGGCTCCCGTCAAAAGGGTTCTTTTTTTGATCAGATACGGAGTTTTTATAATACGCCGTGTGGCGGGATCTTCTTTGGTTCCGTAAAGAACTTCGCTTCCAGGAGGAATATCTCCTTTCAGGGCGGCATTCAGATCATGGGTTTCATCGAGCAGTTTGAATTCCAACAGTGCGGTCCTGCCGATGAGGTCCTTGGCCCTTTTGGTATCCTTTATCCCCGGAAGCTGGACCAGTATCCGTTTTTCACCCTGGTTGCGAATATCGGGCTCGCTGACCCCGAACTGGTCGATCCGGTTTCGAATGGTTTCAAGGGCCTGATCGGTGGCCATTTTTTTGATTTGATCGGCGTCCTTGTCCGGAAGATCCAAGGTGAGGGTGAGGACATCGCCGTCGGTTGATCTCGAAAGTATGCGCAGGCCTTGGAAATCTTTGTCGAGAAGTTTTTCAAATCCGTCGATGTTGTTTTGTCCTTGCAGTTTGATGGAGATACGGTTCCCCTCCACCCGATTCAAGGCGATATATCGAACATGCTCTGTTCTGCAAAAATCCCGGATTTCCTGGCTTATACGTTCTATGGTGCCTTCCAGAGCTTTATCCGTGTCCACTTCCAAAACCAGATGCATGCCGCCTTGAAGATCGAGGCCCAGGTTGATCTTTTTATGGGGCCACAAGGTTGGTTTTATGGTGGGAAGAACGTATATAATGGCAATAATAATGACCGAAAAAACTGCCAGCGCTCGCCATGAGAGATTCTTCAATGATCCTATCCTTTCAATAAATCAAAAATGGTATTGCCAAAATGAGATTCATACTCCGCAGCAGTGGGTTCAGGGGTATCTGTTTTTGAAGTGCTTCCCTGTTCGCCAAAAATGCCAAAACCTTCGGGCTGCCTTTCCTGGGATTGTTTTAATCCGCTACGGAGTAAAAGGGCAAGGTAGCGTATTCATTTATTGTGAATCAGCCTTACTTCTTTTTTGTTGTTTGAGGCTGTGATGAAGACTGGATTACCTGCGACACACTTCCTCGGGAAATTTTCACACGAACTTTGTCGGCGATTTCCACGGTCATGGTTTGTTCACCCGTGGCGGTAACTCGACCATGGAGACCGCCGGTGGTTACGATGCGGTCGCCCTTTTTAAGATGGCTGATCATTTCACGATGTTCTTTGGACTTTTTTTGCTGGGGCCGGA
>JAHECI010000172.1 GCA_024641825.1 Desulfobacterales bacterium
AGTTATGAAAGAAGAACAACCATTGGGGGGAAAGATTCTGACACCGACGTTCTTGTTCTGTCTGCTGCTGTTCCTGATATCTCTTCTGTTTATCGGCAAACGTTTTATATACGGTCTGGGCGCGGCATCCAACATGAGCGACGGTTATCCCTGGGGAATCTGGATCGCATTCGACGTGGTGATCGGAACCGCTTTTGGATGCGGCGGATACGCACTGGCGCTGCTCATCTATGTATTCAACAAGGGAGAATATCATCCCCTGTTACGACCGGCACTGATGACCAGCCTTTTCGGGTATTCATTGGCAGGCGTGGCCGTGGTTATCGACGTCGGTCGATACTGGCAATTGTATAACATCTTTCTGCCCTGGTACATGAACCCCAGCTCGGTCCTGCTGGAAGTGGCGTTGTGTGTGGGCGCTTACGTCTTTGTGCTGTGGGTTGAATTTACGCCTACATTTTTGACAAAACTCGGTGCCGACACGGCCAAGTCCCGATTGAAAAAAATCATGTTCATCTTCATCGCCCTGGGAATCCTGCTCCCCACCATGCATCAATCGTCTCTGGGAACCGTGATGCTGGTGGCCGGCAGCAAGCTGAGCCCTCTGTGGTGGACCGGCCTCCTTCCCCTCTTCTTTTTAACTTCATGCATTTTTTTGGGATGGGCCCTGGTCGTTTTTGAATCCTGTGTTTCAGCCCAAAGATACGCTCTGCCCGATGAAACCCATTTGTTGGGGAAGCTTTCGGCGGTCATGGCCTGGCTGATCGCCGTCTATCTGGTGGTCCGCTTTGCCGATGTGGCCGTCCGGGGCCATCTAAATCTGGCCTTCAAGGGCGATCTGCTCGGAAATATGTTTTTGCTGGAAAATCTATTGCTGCTGGTTCCAATGGGTATTCTTTTTGTCCCTGCCAATCGACGTAAAGCTCCCCTTCTATTTCTCTCTGCCGTATCCATCGTTCTTGCAGCCACCGTGTATCGTTTGAACTGCTACATCATCGGATTTAACCCGGGGGACGGATGGCGGTACTTTCCGGCCTTCGGAGAGATTTTTATATCTATGGGAATCGTGGCCATAGAAATTATGGCGTTTCTGTGGTTTATCAAAAGACTGCCTGTATATCGCAGGGCCTAAGCACGACGCTTTCGTGAATCAAGGAGGCATTATATGTCTAAACGAATTGTAATCGATCCGGTTACCAGAATCGAAGGTCATCTTAAAATTGAATGTGAAGTCGACAACGGCAAGGTGGTCAATGCCTGGTCATCCGGACAGATGTGGCGCGGCATAGAAGTCATCCTCCAGGGCCGCGACCCCAGAGAGGCCTGGATTTTCACACAGCGGATTTGCGGCGTCTGAACCACCGTTCATGCCATTACCTCGGTCCGGGCGATCGAGAACGCGCTGAATTTGGAAGTCCCTTTAAATGCACAATATATCCGCAACCTGATTTTGGGAGCCCACGGAATATTTGATCACATTGTTCATTTTTATCATCTTTGCGCCCTGGACTGGGTGGATATCGTTTCAGCCTTAAAAGCCGATCCCAAAGACACTGCCGACCTGGCCCAGCAGCTGTCCGCCTGGCCCAAAAACAGCCGGCATGAAATGAAGGCCGCCCAGGACAGGCTTAAGACCTTTGTCAATTCAGGTCAGCTTGGAGTTTATGCCAGCGGCTACTGGGGCCATAAAGCCATGAAGCTGCCGCCAAAAGTAAATCTGCTGGCATTTTCCCACTATCTCCAAGCGTTGGATTATCAGCAGAGAATCAACAAAGTGGTGGCCATTCTCGGCAGCAAAACCCCCCACATTCAAAACCTTGCGGTGGGCGGTGTTGCCAATCCCATTAACCCTGACAATCAATCCGCCTTGAACATGGAACGGTTGTATTATGTGAAAACACTCATCGATGACATCGGGGACTTTATCAAAAATGTCTACTTGGTGGATGTTGCCGCCGTCGGCGCCATTTACGCCGACTGGACAACTTACGGAAAAGGGGTGACCAACTATCTATGCGTTCCGGACATGCCCCTGGATACCGCCGGAACTAAATTTGAACTGCCTGGCGGTTATATTGCAAATGGAGATGTTTCCTCCTTTAACGCCATAACTTCTTTTAAGGATGATTATTTTAAAGAAAATGTAAAGGAAAGCATTAAACATTCCTGGTATCAAGGCGACTGGGATCGTCATCCCTGGGAGGAAGAAACGGTTCCCAACATGACCGAATATGACGAGAACGGAAAATACTCCTGGGTAAAAGCGCCGACTTTCAAGGGCAAGCCGGCCCAGGTCGGCCCCCTTGCCAATGTACTGTGCATGTTTGCCGCCGGCCACAAACCAACGGTGAAGTACGCCACCGGCACACTGGATACGGTGAATGCCGTGTTGTCCATGCTTGGATCGAGCACACGGGTGTCCGTTAATTCCCTGCATTCAACCATCGGCAGGATTGCAGGCCGGGCCATCCGATGCGCTGTTTTGCACGATGCCCTTGTATCCCAGTGGCAGGCTTTAATTGATAATATCGGCAAAGGTGACTATGCTTCATACAACGAACCGGTCTTTCCCAAAGGCGAACAGATGGGTTTCGGTTTCCATGAAGCCCCCCGAGGCATGCTTTCTCACTGGGTGGTTATCAAAGACGGGAAAATAAAAAATTACCAGTGCGTTGTTCCCTCAACCTGGAATGCAGCCCCTCGCAACAGCGAAGATGCTAAGGGACCGTATGAAGCGGCCCTGATCGGCAATCCCGTCACTGATCCTGAAAAACCCCTGGAGGTTCTGAGAACCGTCCATTCCTTTGACCCGTGCCTGGCATGTGCCATTCATGTGGTCGATACCCAAAAAAAAGAGATCGTGAAAGTTAGAGCATTTTGAATCCACATCGAACAGCATCGAACAGCAATTGCCCGGAGTCCGCAAAAAATGAAGATTCAAAAGACTCCGGGCAATCTTTTTTAAATGTATTGGTGCTCGGTTTAGGGAACATCCTGCTTTCCGATGAGGGTGTCGGCGTTAAAGCCGTCGAGGAACTGCAAACCCGCTATGATTGTTCCCATGCCGTTGAAATCGTCGACGGCGGGACCATGGGCCTCGAACTTCTGCCCTACTTTGAAGAACGCAGCCATATTTTGATTGTCGATGCCGTCAAATCAGGGAACGAACCCGGAACCGTCACAAGGATTGAAGATCCCCCTGCCTTTTTACAAGAAAAAACCTCTCCCCATCAGATCGGATTGCCGGATGTTCTCAGAATCGCAGCCATCACCGGCAGTCTCCCCCGAAATGTCATACTGTTGGGCATCGAGCCCAAGCAATTATCCACCGGTCTGGACTTGTCGACTGAGGTTGCACTGAATTTAAACCGTCTGGTTGAAATGGTTGTTGAAGAACTGGATAAAATTGGTATAAAGGTTCAATCAAAGAAATTTAATCCCACAAACCCCGGGGACAGCAAAAATGTGTCTGGCAATTCCATCGAAAATCGTAAAAATCGAAAATAACGTCGCCACCATCGATGTGGACGGGGTTCGAAGGAAAGCCAGCCTGCTTCTGGTGGAAAACCCCAACGTCGGAGATTACGTGATCGTACATGCCGGTTTTGCCATCAACAAAATAAACGAAGAAGATGCCATGGAATCCTTGAATCTCATCCGTGAAGCAGCTTCGCTGATATTCGACACTCCCAAAAAAGGAGACAAATGACCATTGGCGAACGGTTGGGTAGCCAGAAGAATGGAAGTCAACGGTATCGTACAAGGTGTCGGGTTTCGCCCTTTTGTCTATCAGCTTGCAAACCGATACCGTCTGAACGGCGACGTCGCCAACACATCTTCCGGCGTCGTCATCCATGTTGAAGGGCCCCCAAACAATGTTGAATCCTTTTCCCGGGATCTTCCCCGCAAATGCCCTCCCCTGGCCCGGATCACCCGGATTTCTCTTCACCACGAACCTGTAAAAGATTTTAAAGGGTTTTCGATCATCGCCAGCAGGGACACTGCATCGACGAACACCCTCATCTCCCCGGACGTTTCCATCTGCGATCCCTGCCGGAAAGAACTGTTCGACCCCGAAGACCGGCGGTTCGGCTATCCTTTCATCAACTGCACCAACTGTGGCCCCCGGTATACCATCATCGACGACATTCCCTACGATCGGCCGAAAACCTCCATGAAACACTTTACAATGTGCCCCGTATGCCAGGCGGAGTATGACGATCCCGGAAACAGAAGGTTCCACGCCCAGCCCAATGCCTGTCAGGACTGCGGCCCACACGTCAGCCTCTTTGACAGAGACCGTAAAAAGGTCAGCACCTCAAACCCCATAGAAAAGACGGGAACACTTTTAAAGCAGGGATTTATTGTCGCCATCAAAGGCCTGGGCGGTTTTCACCTGGCCGTGGATGCCGGGAATACAGATGCGGTGGCAGCCTTGAGACAGCGAAAATATCGGGAAGAAAAGCCCATGGCCGTTATGTCTTTTGATATGGCGCATATTCGAAAATACGCGGTGGTCAAGCCGGCGGAAGAAGAACTTTTGACATCTTTCCAACGTCCCATTGTTCTTTTGGAAAAAATAGAACCCAATCCGATTTCAGAGCTCGTGGCACCTGGAAACCGGTATTTCGGAGCAATGCTGCCGTATACCCCGCTTCACTATCTTATTCTAAGCCAGGGGTTTACCGCCCTGGTCATGACCAGCGGGAACTCGAGTGAGGAACCGATTGCCATCGACAACGACGATGCATTCCAACGGCTTTCAGGCATCGCCGATTATTTTTTAATCCACAACCGGGACATCTATCTGCGCAGCGACGATTCCATTGTAAAAAGATCCGCCAATGCCACACGGTTTTTCCGTCGTTCCAGGGGGTATGTTCCGGTTCCTGTTTTTCTTAAAAAAGCGGTCCCGCCCATACTGGCCTGCGGGGCTGAATTGAAAAATACAGTGTGTCTCACCAAAAAAAACCAGGCTTTTTTAAGCCAGCATATCGGCGATCTGGAGAATCTTTCGGCCCATGAGTTTTTTATATCGACCATCGACCACATGAAACAACTTCTCGACATTTCACCGGAGATGGTTGCCTATGATCTTCACCCGGATTATCTGAGCACCCGGTATGCAGAGGAATTGAAAGGTATAAAGAAAATACCGGTGCAGCACCATCATGCCCATATCGTGAGCTGCATGGCGGAAAATCTCATCGACGGACCGGTTATCGGACTTTCATTCGACGGAACCGGGTATGGTGCCGACGGCAATATTTGGGGGGGCGAAATACTGGTGGCAGATCATAAAACCTATCGCCGGGCGGCACACTTGTCCTATACCCCCATGCCGGGGGGTGCCGCCGCCGTCAAAGAACCCTGGCGCATGGCCGTGAGCTACCTGTACGATACTTTTGGTGACGCCTTTTTAGACCTTGATCTGGCGGTATTGAAAAGCATCGATGAAAAGCGGATAAAGATTGTGGTGGAAATGATACAAAAAAAGGTGAATGCTCCCGACACATCGAGCCTTGGGCGTCTTTTTGACGGCATCGCAGCGATTATGGGTATCCGAAACCGTGTCTCGTTTGAAGGTCAGGCGGCCATGGAACTGGAGATGCTGGCAGAAAAAAACACGGCAGCAACCTATGACTATGACCGGGTGTCCGGAGACGTTCACCGGGTTCTCGTTCAGCCCATTATACGCGGCGTGGCAAATGACTTGCAAAAAAGGGTGGCCCCATCGGAAATCAGCGGGAAATTCCATTCAACCCTTGTTCGGATGTTCTCGGAATTATGCGGTATCATCGGCAGAGAAACCGGGCTGAACCGTGTGGTACTCAGCGGCGGTGCATTTCAAAACTCGTTTCTGCTGACGGGCCTGATACAGACCCTGACCCGAAACAATTTTGAGGTGTTTACCCACACCCTGGTTCCCCCGAACGACGGCGGGATCGCCCTCGGCCAGGCCATGGTGGCCGCCGCCAACGCAGACAATTAGGGAAATAGACCGGATGACGCTAAAACATATTCAGGAATACAGGGACCCTGGAATTTCGCAGAAAATTGTCGAAGGCATAAAAGAAATTAGCCAAAAACAGATCCGCCTGATGGAGGTTTGCGGTACACACACCACATCGATTTTCAGAAACGGCATCCGGTCCCTTTTGCCGGAGACCATTTCGCTCCTTTCCGGTCCTGGATGCCCGGTATGTGTGACCGCCCAAAATGAGATCGATGCCTTTATCGAGCTGTCCAAATTTGAGGATGTCATTATCACCACCTTCGGGGACCTTATGAGAGTCCCCGGAACAGGTTCATCCCTTCAACACCAACGGGCCAACGGACGTGATGTCCGGATGGTTTACTCCACATTCGACGCACTGGAGATTGCCCGAAAAAACCCTGAGAAGAAAGTGGTCTTTTTAGGGGTCGGATTTGAAACCACTGCCCCCACCATCGCCGCATCCATCGTCACCGCAAACGAGATGAACCTGGACAACTATTTTGTCTTCAGCGCCCACAAACTACTTCCACCGGCCCTTTTTACCCTCATGGAATCGAGAAACACCAAAATCGACGGCTTTCTCCTGCCCGGACATGTTTCCGTAATTATCGGGACAAAGGCGTATCAGCCCTTTTTTGAAACCTTTAAGGTGCCGTGTGTGGTGGCGGGATTCGAACCGGTGGACATCCTTCAGGCGATATCCATGCTGGTCGAGCAGATCGAAACCGGCAAGCCGGAACTGGCCAACGGATATCAGCGGGCCGTCACATTCGAAGGAAACCCAAAGGCCCAAGCCGTTATGCAAAAAATATTTGAAACCGCCGATACAGACTGGCGAGGCCTCGGGGTCATTCCTTTAAG
>JAHECI010000173.1 GCA_024641825.1 Desulfobacterales bacterium
ATTTCCCGGGAGAAAGCATCACCGTCTTATTCCACAATCCTTTTTCATCCCTTTTCATGGGGTGCTTTTTCAGACTCCAATCGTTAAAATTTCCCGTCAGGATGACCTCTTTTGCCGCAATTTCTTCCAATGAAAACGTCACCCTTCGATTTTTTATCTTCTGTTTTGAATTGTCCTTTGACATGGCATATCTCCTTGTATTTCTTCAAATAACCGGCCATCTCTATTCCCGATCATTTGATGTTTCTTTGAGGCAATATTCACGCCAGGCACACTCCGAACGGTCACAGTTCCCATCTGTTCGACCAAAACAATCGGAATTTCCCTCGAGATGCTGGATGCTTCGAATGAGGTGTGTCAAATCCGGGAAGTTGGCTTTTGAATCTTTTGAGTTATTATCGATCTCGTCTCCCATTTTCTCTACTTTGATTTTTGGCTTTTTTAAGCGATCTATCTCAGCACAGGTCATTTTTCCCAAAGCCAGAAATCGAAGCGCTATCTTGAAAATCGTCCCACGAAAACAGATGATTTTCCGAGAACTCAATGGAATTGATCGCTGGATTATCTATTACCGAACTTAAGGGGTTTGTCCATAGGGGAGGAGCTTCATTTTTTCTGGGAAAATTTCCCATATGGGGGTTTCCCCCCATCGATTGGATAACACATACGAGAAGGTAAGGATTGAGGCGGGATGTACGTTCCAGGGGGTGCGCTTCCCCGAGTAACGATATTGGCGGAGTGGCTTCGTTATTTCAATAACTTAGCAGTGGGGGAGACCGCGGCTCCCGCATGCTTTTTGTGGGAGAACGCGGAGGGGGCGGGAATGCCCCCGCTGCTAAGTTATTGAAATGACCAGACACGTAGACACCGGAGTGAAGCGGGGGTGCGCACCCCCTGAACACGTACGATTATTTTATCCAAAGATCCATGTCGATGAGGCCGATCTTTGCAGCATAGCGCACCAATTCTATGGTGCTGTGTATTTCGAGTTTCCGCATAATACTCGAACGATGGTTTTCAGCCGTTTTAGGGCTGATAAACAGCTTATCCGCGATCTGGTTTGTAGACATCCCTTCCGCAAGCAGAACCATGATCTCCTGCTCCCGGGGGGTTAAAGAGTCATAGCTGTCAGCAGCCACAAGCGTTTCGTGTTTAGGAATTCCAACAAGTTTTTTGACCACCTTCTGGGAAACCTTGGTGTCCATATAGTAATTTCCCTTTAAGACACAATCGATTCCCTCCAGAAGCATATCGGCAGCCGATTCCTTGACCAAATATCCGGTGGCGCCGGCCTGAAATGCCTTAACGATATAGTCTACTTTTGAATGCATGCTGACAATCAAAATACGAATTTCGGATGAAAATTTTAGAATATCACGGGTCAGTTCAATACCGCTTTGATCCGGAAGGGACATGTCCACCAAAACCAGATCGGGCTCGAGTTTTCTGGTCATCTGAAGTCCTTCCCGTCCGGTCCCCGCTTCTCCGACCATTTCATACTTGGCGGTACTTTCAATGATTTTTTTAATACCTTCCCGAAAAAGAGGATGGTCGTCAACGACGATGACGCGTTTTTTCCGAGTCATTGTTTTTTTCCTTTAACGGTAATTTAATGACGATTTTGGTGCCTTTCATGAGGCGTGATCGAATGGTTATTTCGCCGCCGAGGAGGTTGACCCTTTCTTTCATGCTTCGAAGTCCCATCCGTTTTTCTTTGCCCAATGCAAGTTCCCGCTCCCTTACATCAAAACCTTTGCCGTTGTCTTCAATCCGAAGAATGATATTCGGGGATGCTCCCACGAGTTTTATGGTCGCACGGTCTGCATGGGCATGCTTCTGAATATTGTTGAGCCCTTCCTGGATCAACCGATAAAGATGGATTTTGATATCATCGTCTAAATTCAATTCAAGCAGGCCCGCCGATTGAAATTCAACTTCCAATCCGCTTTTTTCGGAAAACTCTTCACAATATATTTCAATGGCCGTAACAAGGCCCATTTCATCGATGCCGGGAGGCCGTAACTCATAGGACAAATCTCGAACGGCAATAATGGTTTGTTCGATTTCTTGGGATAAATTAATTTTTTTCTCCTTTAATTCAGGAGATATGTTTGATTGACCGTCGAACAGAAGGTCACAGCTCAATTTCAGCGAGGAAAGGTTTTGGGCGATCCGGTCATGCAGTTCATAGGAAATCATCTGACGCTCTCGTTCCTGTGCCTGCATCATTCTCTGGGAAAGGTTGCGAGCAAGATCTTCGCCCCGCTTTTGCTCCGTGCAGTCCCGGAATATTCCTTGAATCAGTTTTCTCCCGTGTAACTGTATCACATTGGCGCTTATGGATACCGGTACTATCGTCCCGTCTTTTCTGATGACCTCTGCATCGAAATCGACAATACGGTCGGCTTCAATATGCTTTCTGAAATGTTCCCTATAATATTCAGCTTTGTCTGGAGGATGTATTTTTGATCGATGCATGTTGATAATTTCTTCTCTGCTGCGCCCTATCAACCGTTCTGCTTCTCTATTGGCATCCAAGATATGCCCGGTCTCTATATCGGCTATGAAAATCGCATCGTTAGCACCATCAAACAGAATCTTATATTTTTTATCAGATTCGCGCAGGGATTGTTTAAGCTTCTCTTTGTAAACCACTTTCTCGATGACCCTGGGCAACAAGGCAAAAAAATCTTCTGTTTTAACCAAATAATCTTTGGCACCCAATTTCATGGCGTAAGCAGCAATATTCTCATCTCCCTGACCCGTGATCATAATAACCGGGAACTCCATACTCTGTTGATTTAAAATCTCCAACAATTCGATACCACTCATGCCGGGCATGAGATAATCCGTTAGGATAACGTTGGGGATAATTTCATCGAGCTTTTTCAGGCAGGCGCTTGCCTCCAAGAAATGATGCACCGAAGCATATGGATACTCCTGGAGTATGGCGCGCTTCATGAGGCTGAAATGTGCTTCCTCATCGTCAATGATGGCAATGGTCAACGTTTCCACAATCAAAACTTCTCGCGTTTTTTTCTCGGTTGGGTAACAGCTTGAAGCTCGCCGAAGCAGGCTCCGGGAAATGCCCCTGCTGTTTCAGCTCAACTTTCAAGAATCGGCGGCTCATTAAGAATCATCCAGTATAGATCGATTTGTCTGATCTTTTCTTCGAACGCTTTGAATCCTACCGGCTTGGTCAGGTAACTGTTGGCATACTGTTCATAGGAACGGACAATATCCTCCTCCCGTTCCGATGTGGTCAGCATAATCACCGGAATTCTTTTCAGTGCGGGATCTTTCTTGATTTTCCCCAGGACTTCTATCCCATCGATACCGGGGAGCTTAATATCCAGCAAAATCAATCCCGGGGCAGGATATTTTCCTTTGTCTTTAAACGCATTCCGATTGTAAAGGTAGTCGAGTGCCTCTTCGCCATCGACAACAATATCGACCCGGTTTGCGTTTCCGGCCTTTCGGATGGCCCGTTTGGTAAGTTCCGCATGGGCCGGCTCATCTTCCACAAGCAAAATGTTCGAAGGTTCATAATCCATATTCTCAAGCCTCCTTGTCTTCGAGGGTGAAGAAAAAAGTGGTCCCTGTCCCCGGCTCGGATTCCAGCCAGATTTTGCCGCCATGATGTTCGATAATTCGCTTTACGATGGTCAGTCCGACGCCGGTCCCTTCCCCGGTACTTTTCCCGGACGGCAGCCGTTGAAAGATCTCAAAAATCTTTTGATAATATCTTTTTTCGATGCCGATGCCGTTGTCCCGGACAAAAAACACCTTCTTCTCGCCCGGTTTCAACACCCCCACATCAATCCGTGGAGACGGATTTTCCTTGCCAATGTATTTTACGGCATTGGACAACAAGTTTTCCATTACCTGGATCAATCGTTCCTTTTCGCCATAAATCAGGGGAAGACCTTTTTCAACATTTAAGGTAACCCCCCTTTCATCGATTTGAGGCTGAAGAACTTTAAGAACTTTTTCCATGAGATCGTCAAATGAAAACTCGCCCTTTATCTCCGGCAGCCGCCCGACCCGGGAAAGAAACAGCAAGTCGTTGATTAAAAGCTCCATTCTTCGGGATGCATCGCTCATATAATCAAGGTATTTTTCAGCCGCTTCATCGATGAGGTCCCCAAAGTCTTCGCGCAGGGCACCGATAAACCCCTCGATGGTCACAAGCGGTGTTTTTAGATCGTGGGAAACCGTATACACGAACGTCTCGAGTTCTGTGTTTTTGGCAGCGAGTTCAGCGAGTGTGGTCTCCAACTTTTTTTCATTTTCTATCAATGCCTTTTCCGTACGTTCCCGTTCCCTGACTTCCTGAAGCGCCTGGTCCCTGGCTTCCCGATACATTTGCATTCGATCGAGAAGGAGATGAAGGAGCAGTGAGAGCACGCCTGAAACCACCAGGCTAAAAATGAGAATGGAAACCTTCCAGATTTTCCCATGGGGGTAAATGACAGTTTTTGGAACAAGATCCAACTTCCAGATTTTCCCGGGAAATTGAATCGTTCGAAGTGCCCGGAATTCATCCTTTTTCGAATTTGAGCGGTACTGATTTTCATTGGTGAAAATCAGTCGATCCCCTTCGTAGAGCCGGACCCAAAAATCTGTGAAGATTTCCTTGGCCAGGCAGATATCCACAATTTGTTTAACCTGGAATACACCGTTCAGATACCCTTGAATCTTGCCCGAATAGACCAGCGGCAAAATTGTGTTGTAACCGATCCCTCCCTGAATAAGTTCCATACAAGGGGTTACGATATTTTGGTCTTTATTAAGGATGTGAAATTTTTCATGTCCCGAGGAATCCTGAGGTTTATAGACCGGCGAATCGACGACGCGTTCATCGCTGTTTTTCGGAAAAACCCATCGAACGACGCCCGTGGGATCCATCCAGTTGATTCCCGTGAAGCCGGGATAGTGGGAATAAAACATCTCGGCAAAATCGAGAAAGCGATCCTGGCTGAAATCCGGCGGTACCCTTTCAACCCATCTTTCAGCCAGTAATTCAAGGGCAGCCATCCGAGAGTTCATGAGACCTTCCACACGAATCCGTATCTGTTCCGTAGACGTCTCTGTATGCCGCAGGAGAAGCTCCCGTTCATGTCTATTTTGATTTTGCCACAGCAACACCGCAATGCTGCCAAAAATCAAAAATGCGAAAAAAGGGACCAATTTTCTCAAATGGAACATTGATTTTTTCCTGTGCCTTGAATCCAATTGATCAAAAGGCGAGGACACCTCAATTCCGAGTCTCTTTATTCTGTCTATGCTGAATGACCTGGGTTGCTATTTTTTGGTTCTTTTGCCAGTCCGTTTCTGAGAATCAAACTTTCTTTTCATAATCGAAGGAAGTTTCTGCCGAAAAATTTTTCGATAATCCGGAATCGCCGAATTCGGGTCTGAATACGCGTCTTGCATCGGCTGAAAAACCACATGTTTCAGCATATTCACATTTCGACATGGACAAAAGTTTTTAACAAATTCGAACGGTTTCGTCTACCTTAAACTCTATTTAAAACCCTTGGCCCAAACGCCGAACATAAAAAAAGTGAGAATGTATGACGTTCAACCTCTCACTTTTTTCATATTTCAAGAAATAAAATCCCGGCCGCCCTTGAGACAGGATCGGCGCCTTACCCCGACACACCGAAGGGTATTCAGGCAAAGGCGAATAGAATGATCTTATACCGGCACCTCTTATACACCGCGTCAGGTGTAAATACAAAGAAACGACTTCCGGATTATTGAAAAAAGATATATTTCTACGCCACGAATACCGTGTAATTTTCGATAAAATACTTCAACTTCATAATGGCAGCCGGTTCCAGTCCTTCAAACTGCACCCGGTTCGACCGCATCTTAAAAGAGTTGATGCCCAAATCGTCATCGATTTCAACATCGGAAATGTTTTTAAACGTCAAATTTTCAAGATAAAACCCTGATTCAGCCACCAGTATGTCCAGCACCAGCGACGGGTCGGATCGCTCCTCTCGGGCAATATAGCGAAACGAAAGCCCCCCCATGCTGATGGTGTTGATTCTGCCGAACCGCACCGGTTTCGATCGGTATACGGCACATGCGATCCCTGCCATACCGCCACCGGCAACACGAATCCCCTCGGAAGGTCCGGGCCGGATCACCGCAAATGCGTCTTTATTGACCATAAATCGCGGGTGTGCTCTCTGATCGACGCTGCTCACTGTTTTTTTATCGATCAATTCCGGCAACCGTGACCGGCTCGCACTCGCAAGATCATAATCAAATTCAGACAATTCGTTGGCATAATTCATCGGGTCGATGGAAGAATATCCTTTAAAAATAGAGTGTTTCTGTTTTGTCCCTTAGCACCTGTCCCATTTTAGCTTTGGATGGGCGTAGATCTTTTTTATTATCGACTTTGTCGGTTTTGTCCATAGGGAAACCCTTCATTTTTTATAGGGAAATCTCCCATGTAAGGATTCTTTCCCGTACACTTGTGGACGTGGCGTGGTGTCGAACCCATTTCAATTCCTTCAAAGAAATACCCGTTTTACACTTTTGGATGGGAACCCGTTAAAAAATTTTCCTGGATAAAAATCGAAAACGTATGAAACCTCGTGCATGTTGAATTTTCATGATGAAATTGCCGAACATATGGTGTTTGAAATATATTCAAGAACACCGGGCGGACACGGTCTCCATCAGAGATGCGTGGTTAAGACCAGGTAATCAAGCGGGGCATGTATTTCAGGTAATTGTCACCTTCAGGGGTGGCCCTGACCGTAAATCCGTATCGGCCGGACAGGTGGCAGGGGACCTGGCATCCGTAACGATAATTTCCGCTGCCGAGAT
>JAHECI010000174.1 GCA_024641825.1 Desulfobacterales bacterium
GCAGCCGGTTGTGCGATGAGATTCGCCCATAGTTCCTGATGATTGGTGACCCCTCTGGATCGATGTCGATACTGATGGTAATGGGGATGGATGACACCGATAAAGTCGATGGGGAAGGGTTTTCCCTGATGTGCCAGCTGAAAGAAGGAATGCTGGGCATTGGTTCCGGGTTCTCCAAAAACGATGGTGCCTGTGGCATCATCCAGCCGGTGGCCGTCTTTGGTGACCGATTTGCCGTTACTCTCCATGCTCAGCTGCTGAATGTGAGGGGCCAGCTTGGAAAGGGGCGAGGCATAGGGAATGACGGCCTGGGCCGGATATCCCAAAAAATGGTTGTTCCATATTGATATAAGGGCAGCAACAAGGGGAATGTTTTCCCTGTCCGGTGCATTCTGAGAATGAAGATCCATGGCTTCAGCACCTTTCAAAAACCCCTCAAACCGTTCATACCCCAGATAAAGACTCAAGGGAACCCCGCCGACCGCTGAGGTAACACTGTATCTTCCGCCGATGAAATCGAACATATGAAAGGATGCAAGGACCGGATTTTTGGGATCGTCTCCGGGAGATCCCTTGCTGGTAACCGTTAAAAAATGTTTGGCAGGATCGAGGCCTTTGTCTTTAATAAAAGCTTGGGCTTGATGAACATTGGCCATGGTTTCAGCAGTGGTATAACTTTTTGAGATGACGACCCAAAGGGTTGTTTCAACATCGATGACGGCGGCAATTTTACCGAAATTATGGATATCCACGTTGGAGAGAAACATAATATCGATATTTTTATCCGCCTGAAAATAGAGTGCATTGGCAACAAACTCCGTGCCCAGATAGGATCCGCCGATCCCGATAACCACCACCTGTCTGAAGGGTTTTCCCGTGGATCCGGTGATCTTTCCGTCATGAATTTGAGCAACAAATTGTCTGATTTCATTTCGAACGTTGCGTATTTCAGGCATGACATCTTTTCCATCGACGACAACAGGATGACCTGAAAAACTCCTTGCCGCTGTGTGAAGGGCCGGCCGGTTTTCCGTGGTGTTCATCTTTTCTCCATGGACCATGGCTGAAAACTGCTCTCTTAGACGGCGGTCCTCCGCCAGTTCCAATAAAAGATCCATGGCCTTTTCATCGAGCCTCTGTCGTGAAAAGTCATAGAAAAGACCGGCGGCTTTTAAGGAGAATTTTGAAACTCGGTCATGACTTTCGAGAAGATATTTCAAATGGTTCTCAGGGCGATTCATGACCTCAGCGTGTTGGATGAGCGCTTTCCAGACCGGCCTTTTACCGTGTTTAAAATTGGTCATACCGTCTCCCTTCCGTCCAAAAGACAACCCGTTAATGCCCCAAATATAAATGGACTCAGGTGTTAAAAAAGATCAACTTCGCCTGGAGCACGACACCGCTTCCAATAAAACGGTGTGTATTTTATCGAGCATCTCGCATTCATCGATGCACCCGGGGATGTCCTTTTTTCTTGCACAGTTTTTACAAGGACTTTTTGTAAGATAGCCGATTTCAAAATCGAATCTGTATTTAATTTTTTTAGGAGGTGAATATTTCATAAATTGTGGAATCATGGTTTTAGAATAACATAACGACGGTGTCATCACAAGGAAAACCCATGGGTCAATCATCCTGGGTTTTCGTTAAAAAGCGTTGATATTCATACATCCTGGCGATGGCTTTCACCGCTCGCTCCGGTGTCTCGAAAAATACGCCTTTATATTGACCGCCTTTGACCCGATAGACGGTATTGTCTTTTTCATCGGTCAACAGGCTGACACCGATGATGGGCTTTTGGTATTTTTCCATTAGCATTACAATATGTTCGATATACTTCGTCTCAAACTCAACGAGGGCTTTGTTCATGGATTCAATGAATTCAGGAGAATAAGCAGGATCTGCTTTAAGCACCGAATCACCAAGATTTTTCACCATGATTCTGCGGCCTAAAATGCCCAGGTTGATTATGGCGTCACAGCCATCCCATTTTACAAGCTCTTCCATTGCAAACATCGGGAGACGGGTGTCATTTTCACCCACAAGGTCTACGGGGTTCGCCTTGCTCCAGTATGACGGAAGCAATTTGTCGAGCCTATTCACGATTTCAGAAGACAATTCCGGAACTTCCAACCCGTATTCCGAGCAGAGGTCTGCGGTAACAACACCCCAGCCACCGCCCAGGGTCATGATGGCCGTGCGATTTCCCCTGGGCAACGGCAGGGATGAAAATGAAGCGGACAGGTCGAGGAGATCCATGGACTGGTCGACTTTCACGATGCCGGTTTGGCGGCATACGGCATTGAAAACCTTTGTGTCTGAAGCCATGGCGCCGGTGTGACTTGCTGCAGCTCGATACCCGGCCTTGCTCTGACCCCCTTTTAAAAGAACAATCGGCTTCTTTTTCCCCAATCTGCGGGCGCTCTCAAAGAAACGACGACCGTTTTTGACACTTTCTATATACAACATCACCGTATGGGTCGAATTGTCGCGTTCAAAGGCATCCAGGTAATCCTCGATGGTAATCATCGATTCGTTTCCGGAGCCGCAAAAACCCCGTATCCCAATCCCCTGTTTTTCGGCAAACGCCAGCAATTGCATCCCCATATTTCCGGATTGGGCCACCACAGCCGTAGAGCCCGGTCTCGGCCGGACGTTACTGCCGGTGCAGAATAGATTGATATGGGGGTTGCAAATTCCCATGGTATTGGGACCCAGTACCAGTATTCCGGCTTGTCTCGCCTGTTTTACAAGGGTCTCTTCCAATTTTTTCCCCGTTGTACCGGTTTCTCCGAACCCCGATGTTATCAGAAGCATATTCCGGATACCTTTTTCTTTAAACTGGGGAATCAGATCCATAACCTTTGATGCCGGCACCGTCACCACCGCCAAATCGACATCTCCGGGAATTTCGGCAACCGATGGATAGACCTGTCTTCCTGCAATGGTACCCCCGCTTGGGTTTACAGGATATATTTCTCCTTTAAATCCGCCGCTGATGGTGGAAGTCAGGAGTATATGACCCCACTTGCCCAGTTTGCCGGAGGCCCCCACAAAAGCGATGGGTTTTGGATGAAAAAAATATCCCAAGGAAGCGGGATCGATGGGCGGCAAGTATTCCCTGTTTCTCGGTGCGTTATCCATGACGATCAGGGCATCGAGGGCCAGGGCGTCGCCGGTCGGGGTGATCCGCAATGGATTGATATCTATTTCTGCAATGTCAGGACGCTCCATTCCGATTCGGGAAAGCCCCAGCAGTGTTCTGATCAGTTGGCTCCGATCCGCGGCCTTTTCACCCCTGAAATTTCCAAGAAGGGGTTTTGATTTGATCTCATCGAGCATCTCGGCAGCATCGGTTTCGGTTATGGGTGCAAGTCGGAGTGAAATATCAGAAAGGATTTCCGTAAAAATACCCCCCAGTCCAAACATGACCACAGGACCAAAATGCGCATCCTGAAAAAGGCCGGAAACAAACTCTCTTTTGCCCGGAACCTGTGGCTGAACCAAAAGGCCTTCGAGCTCATGACCTGCTTCGGCAGCGATGGATCGGGCGGCCTGGATAACCGCTTGGGGATTCCGGAGATTTAAATGAACCAGATTTCGTTCGGTTTTATGAAGCAGGGTTGATCCAAGTCCCTTGAGAACCACCGGATATCCGATTTCATCGGCGGCATCCACGGCGTCATTTTGGTTTAAAACAGTCATTTCATTGACAACAGGAATACCATATTCCTTAAGGAGCTGTTTTGATTCATGTTCGTTAAGGGGGATTTTCTCTTTAGGTTTTTCTTGCTCCAAAACTGCACGGTTGTTCATTTGTTTATGCTCCAATCCCGAACAAAATTTGCACAGATGACCGATTTGATTGCGTCTGTTTAGGGTGTTTAACGGCGGGGCTTGTGTTCTTTTTTACCTTCAAGAATCGCCCGCACACGATTTCGCTCGGCTTTTAATTTGCGAAGTTGATCTTTGATTTTTTCGTGTTTTTCAAAAGGTGCGTTCTTAAGTTGTTTTTCAACTTTCTCAACCTCTTGAAGCAGCCGGTATAGTTCTTGGGCTATCATTCGAATCGGCATGGCATGTCTCGGTTCCCAGGGTGTATGATGCATTAAAATTGAAAAACCATATTTCACCCGATCAGAATCATCAATATTTTTTTCATGCTTTGCATAGATTTATATTTTTGTGAATTTTATTTTGTGGTATATGGACACTCTCAAGGCTTACCTGGATCCACCGGAACCGATTTTATTTACAACGGAAAACGACAAACTGATCATAATGATTTTCTGAACATACGCCAAACATTGTCAATGTGGCGTATGTTGCGGTTAATGGAGAAATTTGCGGGGAACCATGCGCGTTGGAATGGGATATGATGTTCATCGATTGGTTAAAGGGCGGAAACTCGTTCTGGGGGGGGTCGTGATCCCTTTTGAAAAAGGGTTGCTCGGACATTCGGACGCCGATGTACTGATTCATGCGGTGTGTGATGCACTTTTAGGCGCGGCTGGACTCGATGACATCGGCGTGCACTTTCCGGACACGAATCCTGAGTTCAAAGATATCTCGAGCATAAAAATTCTCGAGAGAACCTATCGTTTGGTCAGGGAAAGAAACTTTAAAATCGTGAACTTGGATTCAACCGTGTTCGCTGATGCGCCAAAAATTTCTTCGTATAAAGAAACAATGAAAAAAAATATTGCCCAAGCAATTGAAATTAACCCGGATCGTGTTAATGTTAAGGCCACGACATTCGAAGGCCTTGGAATGATCGGAAAAGGAGAGGGGATTGGCGCCGTATGTGTCGCGCTGATCGATTAGATATTCACTGGACAAGCTTTAACTTAAATTGAGCGTTTTTTGATTCGATCTACTCAACTTAGGTTTTAATAGAACGGATGATGAAACATGGCACTTCGCATATTCAATACATTGAACAGTAAAAAAGAACTTTTTGAACCTTTAGAGGCCGGGAAGGTACATATGTATGTCTGCGGCCCGACGGTATATGATGCCTGCCATATCGGACATGCACGGTCTGTGGTGGTGTTCGATGTTATTGCACGGTATTTGAAATCCAAAGGGTATGATGTTACGTATGTCAGAAACTTCACAGATGTGGACGACAAAATTATCCACAAAGCAAAACAATTGGGCATCGATCCAAAGGCGGTTGCCGAGAGATTCATCGAAGAATTTTATCAAGACATGGATGCCTTGAATGTTCAGCGGGCCACCATCGAACCGAAAGCCACGGACCACATTTCCCAGATAGTTGGATTTATTGAAAAGTTAATCTTAAAGGGTTTTGCATACCAGATAAACGGGGATGTCTATTATTCTGTTGAAAAGTTCAAGAAATATGGAAAACTTTCCGGTCGCAAACTGGAGGATATGGAAGCCGGAGCCCGAATCGATATTGACGAAAGAAAGCAAAACCCTTTTGATTTTGCCCTATGGAAATCCGCCAAGCCCGGAGAGCCGTCCTGGGACAGTCCCTGGGGTCCGGGGAGACCCGGGTGGCATATAGAATGCTCGGCCATGAGCAGCGAATATCTGGGAGAAACCTTCGATATCCATGGCGGCGGTAAAGACCTCTGCTTTCCCCATCATGAAAATGAAATCGCCCAATCCGAGAGCCTTTACGGGACGCCCTTTGTCCGGTACTGGGTTCACAATGGATTTGTAAATATCAATCAGGAAAAAATGTCGAAATCTTTGGGCAATTTTCTGATGATAAAGGATGTGTTGAAATCCTTTCATCCTGAAGCTGTGCGCCTTTTTCTGCTTTCAAATCATTACCGGAGTCCCATCGACTTCACCGAAAAGGCCATGGATGAATCTTCCAAAGGGCTCGATAAGATTTATGCACTTCTTGAACGGATTGAAAAAAAAGTGGGGCCCGTTTTAGTCCAGGACGTTGAACCCGGTATCTGCTGGGAGCATTTTTGTGAGGCAATGGATGACGATTTTAATTCTGCCCGAAGTATCGGTATTATTTTTGATGCGGTCCGGAGTCTCAATCGTGTGCTGGATCAGAATGAAAACAACCTGTCTTCGGAAGTCACGCAAACATTACAATCCGGACTGGCGGACATTCGAAGAACCGGGGAGATACTCGGGATGTTCCTTGAACCCACCCCACAATATTTTGATAACAAACAGACCCAGGTTCTCGAAAAAAAATCCATCGATCCCGCTGTTGTTGCTGAAATGGTGGAAAAGAGGGAGGTCGCCAGAAAAGCTAAAAATTGGGAAATGGCCGATCAGATCAGAAAAGAGCTCGTGGATATGGGTATTAGTTTAGAAGACCGGGCCGAGGGCCCGGTTTGGAAAATCAATGGATAACAAACGGGGTGCATACCGATGAAGGGGGTTCTCTGGATGTCGAATAATGAATGAACTCCTTTTAGAAATTTGCTGATAAGGATCCGAAAAACCCCTTTTGCGGTTTTAATAACATATTTAAATCAATTTTATATCTTATCTAACCCTATGCCTTCCTTTAAGTTGTTCTCGGAATTTATTCCCAAAGGTGACCAACCCCAGGCCATCGACACCTTGACCCAAAGAATTTTGTCGGGAAAGAAGCATCATGTTCTTTTGGGCGTCACAGGGTCCGGCAAAACATTTACCATGGCCAATGTTATCGAAAAGGTCGGAAAACCGACGCTGGTCATCGCTCCGAATAAAACACTCGCCGCTCAACTCTACAGCGAATTCAGGTCGCTCTTTCCTGAGAATGCAGTAGAATATTTTGTCAGCTACTATGATTATTATCAGCCGGAAG
>JAHECI010000175.1 GCA_024641825.1 Desulfobacterales bacterium
GATACATCCTGGCCATACGATCTCGATCATGTCTGGGATCCAGGCCCTGAGGGTGTGGCTGTCACCCGAAAGGGTCATCGTCCTTATCTGATGCTGCTGCCCAAAGGCAAGGTGTCTTTAACAACCCGCCTTTTGGGCCCCCAACTGGATACGATTGCCCTTATTCCCGGACCGCCGGGTGTCATTCAGATGTCGGGCCCTGTTATGGACCAGCAGGGACGCATTGCCGTATCGGCCAATCAGAACGGCAACTGGGACATTTGGCTCTATGACAAAGCTTGGCACCGGATGACCACAGCGCCTTCCCTGGAGATAGATCCTTGGATTCAAGAGGGCCGCCTGGTTTTTGCTTCCAATATTTCGGGCCGGTTTCAAATTCATAACGCCCGCATGCAGCCGCTGACCCGGTGTAAAACCGCAGCGATTTTGCCACGGCGGAACAACTATCTTTGCCTATCAGCAAACGGCTGGCAGGTTGCAGAAATGGACTTAGACGAAGGACCTCGGGCTGAATTTAAAACCAACTGGAAGGACACCACTGCCCCCCTAAAATCAGAATTTTCTTTAAACGCCAAACCTTACACACCCTTAAAAAGTATACTCCCGAATTATCTGGTGCCCGATGCCTTCTACGACGGATCGGACTTTCAGGTCGGCGTTGTTACAGAAGGCCGTGATGTCTCAGAAAAGTATACCATCGATGCCGGGTTGCGCTATGCATCAGGGACTGATTTTTTTTCCGGGCGATTGGGCGGAAAAATCAATGATTTCGGGGGTCGGCTGACGCGTTATCCCCTGTCCTATGCGACCCGGCTGAATCAGGTTGTCGATGAATCCCGCAATGAGTTCAGCTTTTTTTGGACACCGCTGGGCATCAAGGAAATCGAACTCTCAATGAATGGACGAAACTATGAACCTCTTGAGGGATCAGGGCCATCCGAGGACGAATTCTGGGCCGCTTCCAGCCTGAACAAAACCTTTGGCCGTCACCACGTATGGATCAACCTCGATGTTTTTACGGAAGGCAGCCAATCGCTGTTCGGAGGCGGCGTGCTCTGGTTCGGGGAACACATCTACACATCGCTTCACCTCGAGGCCGGTAAAACCTGGGGAGACTCGATCCCAGGGCATACCACTTACCGAATCGGCGGAAACGTTACGGAAGGTTACTTTACTCAGCGTCCCACCCGCTTGTTTCCTCTGCGTGGATTCGACTCCAATATTCTGGAAGCCGGCCAGGCAATCACTTCCGGTATCGAGGTTCTTTGGCCGCTGATCAACCTGCAGGCCGGATATAAAACCCTGCCGATATACTTTCACCGTATCTATCTCGGCACCTTTGTCGATTCCGGAATTGCCAGTGATCGTCCTTCCAGCGACAATATTCTGGTAGGCGCCGGATTTGAGCTGATCACCTCCCTTGAAATTGCCTGGGGTAACCTATCATCCTTTCGCATAGGGTTCGCCTGGCCGCTGGAGCAGCCTGACGGTTTGGACGAAAGCGGTCCGACCTTTATAATACAACTTGGTCGTCCTTTATAATTAACGCGGCCTGAATATTTAAGTTTAATACATGTGTCGATTTCTCTGGGTTAGCTTCAAACCTTCTTCTTAATATTAGAGCATAAAATACCGATCTAAAATGCCCTATCCTTTCAAAAAATGCGACAGAATGTGACAACATTTACGTTTTTTAAGCATTTTCTTTCTGGGCTTCGATGAATCAGATTCTGTGTCTGGGCAGGCAAGCGCTATCGCTCCCACCAAGAAAGGGAGCAAGCTACAGTCTAGCACTTTTCCTTTGAATTCGAGGGTATAAAAAAAACACTTGACATACCACTTTGTAGCACTATCTTAATATTTAAGATAGAGAGTGCCTATGGCTATCATCTATTCGACTTCTTTATATTTTGAAATTCTTTTCAATTAGGCGTTCCTTTTTCAGATAAACTTAATCATATTAAAGTATAGGAGATGCAACTATGAAAAATAAAAAGAGTTTGGCATTAATTGTTGCAACCGTTATGCTTTTTTCTTTTGCCGCAGCTCCCCCTGCCAATGCGTTCGTGGGGCTGGCAGCTCTTGGAGCCATCATTGCAGCGACTTTCGCGTCGGCAGTTCTTGTTAATGAAACTGTTATCAAACCAAACAATGAGGCGATACCGGAGCATTCTGCATCAAAACAGAAAGCACAAGAAAATATACAGGCTTTAAGCGAACCATAAAATAATACTTTTGTCACTTTTACAATTGTAATGCCCCTATAGTTGAACCAACTATAGGGGCTTTTTGCTTGTCCAGGAAAAATTGGAAATTCAATATGAATTAACCGGCTCCCAGTTTTTTTTCAATGCTTCACACATTCGTTTATCCTTATCAAAAGATAAGAACGGTTTTTTCATTACTATCCGTTATCCACGAGTTCTTTCATAAAAAATTAATTATATCAAGGCGACCAAATTCTTTCTTTACGATCCTTTAACCACGAGTTTACACGGTTATTAAAAAAACATTGTCCATGGAGCGATTTAACAAATAAAAACACCCCGTTCCCTGAGATAATTGAAATTTGTGCAAAAAAGTGTTACAGATCGATTTAAAGGTCTTCCCTTTGGTCGACGGGTTTAAGATGGAACCTCATAGGTGAGGCGCAAATCACAAAGATCTCCTGTTCGATCCGATTTGTTTCTTTATAAAAACCGGGAGCAAAAAAATGCCGGATGAAATTAAGACCATACAAAAACTGATCAACATCGTCATTGACTTTTTTGTGAATTACAGTTTCCAGGTGGTGGGTGCTATTCTTGTTCTTTTCATTGGGGTATTGGTTGCAAGGGCCGTATCTTCCTCTCTCCTGAAATTCTTTGGGAAGAAAGAATTTGATGTGACCCTGTCAAAGTTTATCGCCGCCGCGGTCAAGGGTATCATCCTTGGTTTTGCCTTCATTGTTGCCATCGGCAAATTTGGCATCACTATCGCCCCTTTTATCGCTGCACTTGCTGCCATGGCTTTTGGTGCCAGTTTTGCAATCCAAGGTCCCCTGGCAAACTATGGTGCAGGCCTTGTGATTATCCTGACACGGCCGTTTGTTGTCGGCAACACCATCAAAGTCTCCAACGTCAGCGGCGTGGTGGATGAAGTCAAGCTCGGTTCCACAATTCTCACAGATGAGGACGGGGTGAAAATAACGATTCCAAACAAGCATATCGTGGGTGAGATTATACATAACTCGGAAGAAAGAAAAATCGTGGAACAAATGTTGGGGATCAGTTATGACAGTGATCCGGAAAAAGCCATCCAGATTATCAAAGAGGTCCTTGAAACGTTTCAGGAGATTTCCAAAGAGCCTCCGCCTCAAATCGGGATTCAGGAGTTCGGTGATTCTTCAATCAACATCGGGCTGCGCTACTGGATACCCACCAATAAATATTTCAAGATACTCTACCAGGTGAACCTGTCGGTGTATAAACATTTGAAAGCAAAAAATATAGAGATCCCGTTTCCGCAAAGAGACGTCCACATTGTTTCACGATCTCAAGATGTCTCTTTGTGATTCTTCATCGATGTTGACAATTTGCGTCTTTATTGAATTTCCACTGACACGGAGTAAGGCCAAAGTGGCCGGATAATTACGGCGCGGCTGTGCGGCACTTCCTGGATTCAGAAAGAGCACTCCCTTTTGTTCAGAAACAGACGGACAATGTAAATGGCCGAAGATTACAGCATCAAAACCAGCTTTCGATGGCACAATGTCGAGTCTGTGGATATCATGAATCGCATACAGCAGAACACCACCGACTTCGATCACCTCGGTTTCGGGGAGCTCCCTCAGACCTTCAACCCTATCCATATTGCCCCGGACCGCAAATACTGGAGCGATGGATTTCAGGATGTCCAGAACTTCGGTATTGCCGACGTCTCCGGCATGAACAATCAGGTCAACGCCTTCAAGCGCTTTTATCGCCGCCGGCAGAAGAAGACCATGAGTGTCCGCAATGACCCCGACAACAGCATTTTCCTTATCTTGAAAATTTGCTGCCATTAGCACTTTTTCATTTATCAACTGTTATCCAATGTTCAAATATAATGGCTATTTATTTGGTTTCTTTTTCCTCACGAGCTTTATAAAGCTTGTCCCGCAACATATTGATGTGCACACGCAGAGAATATAGCTCTATAGAGAATGCAAGCGGCACCGAAATATTTGACACTTTCTCTTCCAGGTTGTCGAGCATTAACAAATATTCATCAAGATTGGCGGTCAAATCCTCTTTTTCCATTCCAAGGTCTACAGCTTCCAATTCCGAATACCAGCGGTATATCCTTGATCGCATCCGCCAACGATAAATGGGCGGCATGAGTTTAAAAAGAGGATATAACAACGCGACCAACGGCAGCAGCATGATTTTCATGCGGTTAAGAAAATTTGCCATCCAAAAAGGAAGATAACGTTTAAGAAAAGGAGTACCGGATCGATAAAATCGTTTTGCTTCCGGACTCAACTCAAAATCAAGATATTTCGGCGCGGGAAATTCTCCCCGCCTCTCGAATCCACCGCCCGGTTCATGAACTTTCTCGGCGGTCTGAAGAAACAACTCGATCAAAGCCGGGTGCAAATCCGATCGTGCCACAAGCTGGGTTGACGGCGCCACCAGGGTGAGATCACGAGAAGGGATATTGTCTTGAAAATCGATCACACCTTCAGGTAATTTCAGCACATGCAAGTAATGGAAACGGAGTGCATACGCCTCGGCCCGTTGGAGCCCCATGAGTGTTATTGATTTTGATTTTAGAAATAGGCGAAAATACGACGAACGGTGCGTTGTCACAAAAAAGGCGACATCTATCTCGCCCTTTAAAAGACTTTCAGCAGCCTGTACAGGATCGTATGAAAGAAGCCTGGTATTTTTCGCCGTGATTCCGTTCAATCCAAGCAGTTTCATCGTTAAAACCTTCGTGCCGCTTCCTTCCTCACCGACAGCGACGCGCAACCCCTTTAGATCGGAAAGTCGATTTAATGTGAGGTCCTTTTGTTGAAAAATCCACAAAGGTTCAAAGTAGAGGCTGCCCAGTGAAACGAGTTTTTCGGTTTTGGCCAATTCGCCCATACCTCCCTGAATAAAAGCGATATCCACGCCGTCCGAGTCCGCTTCAAGGAGCTTGAGGTTTTCTGCTGAACCGGCAGTTATTTTTACTTCAAGCGCAATGTTTTCTTTAGCAAAAAGTTCACTGTATTTTTTACCAAAGGCAAAATAAGCGCCTTTCGGGGAACCGGTGCCAATGATAATGTTCCGGGGAGGCGCAGGAGTGACAAACTGATAGGCCACCAAAAATCCGACAATTGCAATCACCATCGCCGGCCCAAATATTTTTAACTTTTCCTTGGTATCACGTTTTTCTTTTTTTCTTAGCTTGATCATCTCGCAGACCTTTTTGGTGTCCTTTTTCCGGATCAATATACAGAATGAAATATTTTGCTATAAGAAATTTATTTCAGACCGATTCTCCAACGTCTTTTTAAAAATATTTGGGAACGAAACTCGAGTTATCTTTTTTTTAAACTTACAATTCTCATAAGTCCGATCAATCCAATACCGAAAAAGAGCATAAGCACCATAGTGAACACCGGGCCTATCTTCAGGGCAAGCCAACTTACGCCTATTAAGGGTAAAAGGCCTAAACGAACCATCATCCGCAAACTATCATGTTTTTCGATAAAATCGGCCACAGGGGGTGAATAGGTGTAGTAAAAACGAACAAAACGCTTACCGATTCCATTGGTAAGCAGGAAATGGTCACGGAATTTACTTAAAACTTTAATGTGAGATGCTAAAGGCGAACCATAGGCTGCTGTGGCGATGAAGCAGCCGCCTCCACCTCCGGAGTCATTGCCAGCATTGACCACCGTTACGTCCGTTGGGTTTAAGCCATCATAGTCAACATCTGCTGAGCTTGCCGCACCCAATACGATACTGTAAGTCTGGCTGCTGCCAACCACGCTGGTGACAGTTACGGTCTGGTCCACGGGCCAGTTAATAGTGGTAAAAGTCAGACTCAATGTGTCAACCGTCCCGATGGATAGGTTAGAGCTGCTGACAGGTAAGGTCACATTCGCTAAAGGCTCGCTTAAGAGCCTTACAGTAAAGGTGGTTGTGTCTCCAGCCCCCGTAGTCGTTACATTGGCCGGTGTAACAACAAAGCCAACCAGTCTGAATTTAGTGAGATAAATGTCTTCGAAACCGGCGGATGTATGGTTGTCCATGCCCGCACCAGGATCAAAATCAATGGCGCCTGAAAAATATCCTGTCATGTAAACGTTAACGCTGTCGTCCACAGTAACGGACTGACCAAAGTCCTGATCGGTTCCGCCAATGGTCGTGGTTAGGTCGTAGCTGCCGTCAAAGTTTATCTTTGTTAGAAAAATGTCATCAAGACCGGTGGATGTATGGTTATCCGCTCCTGATCCGGGATCGAAATCTGCCGTTCCCCGAAAATATCCCGTTAGATAAACATTGTCGCTGCCATCCACGGCTACGGACTGACCATAATCCTGATCCGTTCCACCCATGGTCTTTGTCCAGCCGTAGCTGCCGTCGGAATTTATCTTCGTCAAAAAAATGTCTTCTACTCCGGCGGATGTGTGGTTGTCCGCTCCTGATCCGGGATCGAAATCTGCCGTTCCCCGAAAATATCCCGTTAGATAAACATTGTCGCTGCCATCCACGGCTACGGACTGACCATAATCCTGATCCGTTCCACCCATGGTCT
>JAHECI010000176.1 GCA_024641825.1 Desulfobacterales bacterium
AGGGTATTTTTAAGGCCATATGGGATTGGTTTGACAGATACGGCTGGCCGATTCGTTACCGATTGACGTCTTCGGAGGTCCTCGACTATCTGCTGTCCCGGGGCCTCGGTCATGTGGTTGCCCTACAATATGCCCACAAACCCGGAACCGCTCGGGGGCTGAATGCCTATATGGCTAAAATTTGTAACAAATTTCCCCATAACGTTTCCGGAATGGCCACCGTATTTCCGGGAGAAAACCATAGCGAAAGGGTTCTGAAGGAAGCTTTTGAAATGGGGCTCAAGGGGGTAAAACTCCATACCCATGTCCAGTGCTTCGACATGAACGGTGGGGATATGGATCCCATTTACGATCTATGTTCATCCGAGAAAAAACCGGTCATAATCCATGCCGGAAGAGAGCCGAACAGCCCGGCATACAAATGTGACCCCTATGGTTTGTGCAACGCGGAAAAGGTGAAACAGGTGATTGAAAACTACCCGAAACTAAAAATTTGTGTGCCCCATTTGGGTGTGGATGAATTTCTGCGTTATAAACAACTCATCGAGAAATACGATAATCTCTGGCTTGATACGTCCATGGCCCTTGCCGATTATCTCCCCATAAAAAACCCTGTAAAATTAGAGGATATGCGGTTGGATCGTATCATGTACGGCTCCGACTTTCCCAACATTCCCTATGCTTGGGATCGTGAGATCAAGCGGTTGAAACAGAGAAAATTATCGTCTGAATCCATGGCCCGGATCTTGGGGAAAAACGCCGTCGATTTTTTTAATATAACGCCCCCTTAATGGACATTATCCCCTGAGAGACCTTCCACCCGTTGGAACCAGAAGATATCTTTCGCCGGCGTTTTCAATCTTTAGGCCGTACATTTTTATGGTTTCCGTAATGGGACGGCCGAAAAGAAAATCCGTCAAATCAGATTCAATGCCCGCTTTTGCCACAACCAGTTCCCTGATCTTTATATCGTGTTCGATGATGTCCAGGATGCCTTTGAGTGCGTCATCTTTTTTATGGGTGTTCAAGGCATCGACAAATAGGGTGAGCATGTCATATCCGCACTGTTTCTGGTGGCCCTCCACAAGGTCCCATAACCCTTCGATACCCGAGATAAGATCTTTACGGGTGAGACGATCTTTGGCATAAATCTTTTCGATTTCCCGGGTATCCCAGCATTTAAGCACTCGGCATTCCAGGGGACGGGTGTCGTAAATGGTACATTCAGTGTTCTTTTCGTCGAAAAAAACACAGGTCCATGACCCTTTGCGTCCTTTTATTTTTATGATGTCCGTGGCTGCCGGCGATATCGTTCCTTTGATATTGTCAAAGGAACGCTCACCTTTTCGGATGGTGTAGAGGTGCTTTGATAAAATGACGCCTTTTTCAATGAGGCCCTTGTCTTCCAGATGAAAACAAGGGCCTCCTTTTTTGCAGCAGGTGCCGCAGCGGCGACATTCCGTGGTCGCGGTATCAGGGTTGGGGTTTGAATCGTTTGACGTCATGGTTCAATTCAGAAGATTTTCAAAAAAGTCGTTCCCCTTGTCGTCCACAATGATAAAAGCGGGGAAATCCTTGACCGTGATCATGAATATGGCTTCCATTCCGAGTTCCGGATATTCCAACGTTTCGATGCGGGTAATGCACTCTTTTCCCAGCCGGGCGGCAGGACCGCCGATGGACCCCAGGTAGAATCCGCCGAATTTTTTGCACGATCGGGTCACTTCTTTTGAACGGTTCCCCTTTGCCAGCATAATCAAGGAACCGCCGCGGGCCTGAAAAACAGGCACATAGGGATCCATTCGTCCGGCGGTGGTGGGACCGAACGATCCGGAAGGATATCCTTCCGGGGTTTTGGCGGGTCCGGCATAGTACACCATGTGATTCTTGAAATATTCGGGAAGATCGTCACCGTTATCCAGGCGCTCTTTGAGTTTGGCATGGGCGATGTCCCTGGCCACCACGATTTTTCCGGTTAACAGCAGGCGGGTGGCCACGGGATATTTGCTCAGTTCCGCCCGGATTTCATCCATGGACCGATTCAGGTCCACGGCAACGGCGGTTTCATCCGGACCGGCGGGTTTCGGCAGGTATCTGGCCGGATCGGTCTCGAGACGTTCTATGAAAATGCCGTGTTGGGTAATTTTGGCCTTTATGTTCCGGTCCGCGCTGCAGCTGACACCCAGACCGATGGGGCAGGATGCGCCGTGTCTCGGCAGACGAATGACCCGGACATCGTGACAAAAATATTTTCCGCCAAACTGGGCACCGATGCCCAGCCGGCGGGATATTTCGAGCACCTCGGTTTCAAGCTTTGTATCCCTGAAGGCGTGTCCCAATCGGTTTCCTGTCGTGGGAAGATGGTCAAGATATCCTGCGGATGCCAATTTTACGGTCTTCAGGTTGGCTTCAGCGGAGGTGCCGCCCACGGCAAAAGCGAGATGATAGGGCGGACAGGCCGCCGTGCCGAGGGTTTTCATCTTCTGTTTCATAAAAGCCAGGAGGTTTTCAGGGGTCAACGTCGCTTTGGTCTCCTGGTAAAGATAGGTTTTGTTGGCAGATCCACCGCCCTTGGCAATGAAGAGAAAGTGATAGGCGTCGCCCTCCACCGCATAAATTTCAATCTGGGCGGGAAGGTTGCAACCGGTATTGACTTCATCATACATGGTTAACGGCGCGTTTTGGGAATACCGCAGGTTGTTGGACGTATAGGCGTTAAAAATACCCTTTGAAAGCGCCTGTTCATCGCCGGCGCCGGTCCAGACCTGCTGCCCCTTCTTCCCCATTACAATGGCGGTTCCGGTGTCCTGACACATGGGGAAAACGCCTTCTGCGGAAATCACTGCATTTTTCAGCATTTCAAGGGCCACATAGCGGTCGTTGTCCGAGCTTTCAGGGTCATGGAGGATCTTTGCCAGAAGTTCCAGATGGGACGGCCTCGACAAGTGTGAGACGTCCTTGAACGCTTGTTCGGCCAGAAGGGTCAGCCCTTCCGGGGCCACCGTCAACATCTTGGCACCTTTAAAGGCATCCACCGAGACGTGGGCATCGGTGAGGATCCGGTATTCGGTGGTATCATCTCCCAAAGGAAACATTTCCTGATATTCAAACTCAACCATGTTTATACTCCTTTAAACCTAAGATCTGTATACATCCTGCTGGAAAAGATTAAAATGAACCCCGGGCGATGCAGAAAAAAAGCCCTCCTTGTGAGGAAGGCTCTTTAACGGTTTGTTCCCGGAATTATATCTCCTGCAAAGGAACGTTCGACACTGTGGGAATTTTCCTTTTTAAATCCCCTGTAAGCGGACGTTATATGGACTCGCGAAGCGAGGGAATCACGCGATCACTTTTCCAGTGTCATTTGAATATAATGACAGGGACATTCTTTGGCACACAGACCGCAACCCTTGCAGAAGTCCAAGTCGAATTCGAACCCCCCGGTGGACGACGACATCTTTACGGCATTGTCCGGACAATACATATAACAGTTGTTGCAGTGGAAACAGAGGCCACAGCTGAAGCACCGTTTCGATTCTTCGATAATATCTTCCAGATCAAACGACGGATAGATCTCTCTGAAATTTTTCAGCCGCGTGTGAATAGACACCGCCTCTTTGGTAAACGGTTTCTGTTTCTGGTAGTAGTAGGTGTTCAGATCTCTGGAGTAGATCACCGGCGGTTGTGCCAGGGAGCTTTCAATATTTCCTTCGATGTAATCTTCAATGGCGGAAGCGGCGCGCGCACCCTGGCCAATGGCCAGAGCGACCGTTTCCAAACCGACCACGGCATCGCCGCCGGCAAAGACACCTTCCATACTGGTCATTAAATGTTCGTTGGTATACATCCATTGACTGTCCACCGTTTGAACATCGATTCCGTCATAATCCACCGCCTGTCCCGTGGCCATAATGACCGTATCTGCGGGGATGAAGGCCTCTGAACCGGTAATGGGCACCGGCCTGGCCCGGCCGCTGGCATCGGGCTCCTTCAACTCCATTTGAACCGACAAAATTCCCACAACCCGGCCTTCATCGGTGACCAATTTAACCGGGTTGGTGTGATAACGAAACATGATGCGTTCTTCCATGGCCTCGTCGATCTCGGCGGTAATCGCGGGCATTTCCATGCGGGTTCGTCGATAGACCACACTCACGTTCGCCCCCAGCCGTTTGGAGACACGGGCGCAGTCCATGGCGGTATTGCCGCCGCCGATCACCACCACGTCTTTGCCGATTTCCATCCATTTGCCGCTGTTGACCTGCTTTAAAAAGTCGACGCCCGTGTAAACGTTCTCCGCATCCTTGCCCGGAACATCGATGCCCAAACCTTTTTGGGCACCGACGCCCAAAAAGACCGCATTATATTCCCGGGTCAACTGGTCCAGGGGAATGTTGACCCCCACTTTGACATTGCACTCCAGCTCGATACCCAATCGGAGTATTTTATCAATTTCTTGTTTAAGGATGTAATTGGGCAGACGGTAGGGGGGAATGCCGTAGCGCATCCAGCCCCCCGGTTCACCGCTGGCCTCAAATATTTTTACCTTAAAACCTCTTTTGGCCAGATGAAATGCACACGAAAGCCCTGCGGGACCTGAACCCACCACCGCGATTTTCTCTTTCCGCCCGGACACAAGCTTCTTATGTTCCAGATTGTGCTCCAGACCGTAGTCGCCCACGCAACGCTCACTGCTGTTGATGGCCACAGACGAATCAAAGTCCCGGCGGTTGCACCCTGCTTCACAGGGATGCGGGCAGACACGGCCGCATGTGGCAGGCAGCGGATTGGTGCGGGTTAGAACATGCCAGGCTTCCTTGTAATCTTCCTTTTCTGCGAGAACTCTCAAGAATCCGCGAATGTCGTTACCTGCCGGACAGGCATGGGTACAGGGCGGCGTCTGCATGATGTTTACAGGCAGCAGTGTACGCCATGAGCCCGTCTTATACGGAACCACTTGGTGTAAATCGATGACCAATCCTAAGGGTAGTTTTTCCATTATAAATTAAACCTCTCTATGTTTTGGTTGGCGATTTCCTGAATTTCGGCCACTTCCGGCGAGGGTCTACCTTTTTTAAAAAGATGTTTGAAGCGACCCTGCAATTTCAAATACTCTTCCACCGGAAGTTTTGTCCGAATCTTTCCCACGTTCGTTACCTTGCCGTTGATTATCTCATATATGGGAAACAGTCCCGTATCCTTGGCCAGCCGGCATATTTTGACCGTGAGTTCTCCGTGATGACCCCAGCCCAGAGGACACGGGGCAAGTATGTGTATGTATTTGGAACCTTCGATGGACAGCGCTGTTTTAACCTTGCGCTGAAGATCTCGAAAATCATCCACCGTAGCGGTGGCCACATAGGGGATGCCGTGATCGGCTGCAAGCAGGGGCATATTTTTCTTACGGGTTTTGTTCCCCATGGGCGTCGTGGAAGTCCTGGCACCCAAAGGGGTAAAGCTGGAACGTTGAACACCGGTGTTCATATAGGCTTCATTGTCATAACAAACATACAGTACGTTATGGCCCCGTTCAAACATTCCGCTGATGCATTGAAACCCGATATCGGCCGTACTGCCGTCACCCCCCTGTGCGATGATGTTAACCGGTCCTTTTTTCAATGCCTTGTATGCAGCTTCCACTCCGGAGGCAACGGCTGCTGCATTCTCGAAAAGACTGTGTAAGAAGGGAATGCGCCAGGAAGGGTCGGGATAGGGCGAACTGAATACTTCCAGGCACCCCGTGGCCACGCAGGCAATGGTATTTTCACCGGATGCATCGGCCACCAAGCGGGCGGCAAGGGCCTGGCCGCATCCGCCGCAGGCCCGATGCCCGCTGGTAAACAAGTCCTTCTTCTCTATTTTGTTGAGTTCTTCAGCGCTTTGTTCCATGATTATAAATCCTTCCCAGATATCAATTCTTTTTTTAGGCCTAAAAATTCCAGTTCAACCGGTTCTTTTTCGACTTTCTCGACCATATACCGCAAATCGTCCATGGGGATATTACGGCCCCCCAACCCGGCGATGAAACTGCTGATGTTACGGTCCTTTTTCTCCGCTCTGGGAAACGACCAGCGGACATCACTGGCAAGGATGCCGCCTCTTCCCAAAGAAACCGATTTTTCAAGGACAACGATGTTCATTTTGTCTTTTAAAACATTGTAAATCTCATGCCTGGGGAACGGTCGGTAGGAACATATTTGCACGAGTCCCACTTTTTTCCCCTCTTCTTCCATCTGGTCGATGAGCTCCTTGATGGTGCCCACCACAGAACCCATGGAGACAATAACCAGGTCTGCGTCTTCAAGTTTATAAGTTTTGATGAACCCACCGCTGTTTCTGCCGAAAGTCTTCGCAAAATCTGCACTGACCTCCTTGATGGTCTCTTCGGATTTTTCCATGGCTCTGTGTAAAATATAACGGGTTTCCAGATAGAACCGCGGATCTGCAAACAGACCGATGCCCTTGGGCGATCGGGGGTCGACGATATTTTTCGGCGCATATGGGGGCAGGAAATGGTCGACTTGTTTGGGTTCGGGAATGTCCACCGGTTCATAGGCATGGGTCAGAATAAAGCCGTCCATACAGACCATCACCGGCAGACTGGTTTGTTCGGCAATCTTGAATGCTTGTATGTGTAAATCCGCGGCCTCCTGATTGTCTTCTGCATGGAGCTGAATCCAGCCCGCATCTCTCAACGCCATGGAGTCCTGCTGATCGTTCCAGATGCTGAGCGGTGCGGATATGGCAC
>JAHECI010000177.1 GCA_024641825.1 Desulfobacterales bacterium
CATAAGTATGGCACGGTGATCTATCGCTTCAAGGACGGCAACACATGAAAACGGAAACCATCAATGAACCGACCCCTGTTTTATTCTTTCCCCATGGCGGAGGCCCGTTGCCGCTGCTCGGTCACAGTGGACACAGGGAAATGATAGATTTTCTGGAATCCCTGGCTCCGACGCTGGGTAAACCGTCGGCGATTTTAGTTATTAGTGCCCATTGGGAAGAAAACACACCCACCATAACCAGCGGAAAAACCCCTCCGCTACTGTATGATTACCATGGGTTTCCCAAAGAATCCTATGAAATTGAATACCCGGCCCCCGGTGACCCCGCCCTATCCCATAACATCTATCGCTTATTGCAGGAAAATGGGATAGATGCAAAATTAGATGCCCAACGCGGGTTTGATCACGGTTTATTTGTGCCCTTAAAAATTATTTACCCGGACGCAAATATTCCGTGTGTTCAATTGTCACTTGCAAATAATTTGGACCCGGGATTCCATATCCAAGTGGGCAGAGCGTTATCAAAACTGAGAGGAGACAACATCCTGGTCATGGGGTCGGGGTTTTCATTTCATAACATTAAAGCCTTTATGTTTCGGGGTGCTGGTGTTTCCGACCCCAAAAATGAATCTTTTCAACAATGGCTGATCGATACGTGTGCAAATATGAACGTGTCCGAAAAAACGCGGGAAAAAAGATTGATCGATTGGGTCGATGCACCGTATGCGAGGTACTGTCATCCGAGAGAAGAGCACCTGTTGCCGTTGCATGTTTGTTACGGGATCTCGGGCGGTGCCGCCGAAATGGTGTTCGAAGTTGAAATAATGGGTAAAAAATCCAGTGCTTTCCTTTGGTAGCTTAATTTTATACAGGTGTAATAACCACTGCACTGGACCATGGGTAGGAAAAGAAAGCGGCGGGGAGATTTCGAGTCGTCCGTCCCGATATTATGAAGGCAATGCTTGAGGACCTCAAGCCGATCGGCTCACCCGAAGGTTTTAAAAATGCAAAGGGCAGATGCATCGGGCCGGAGGGATGGGACAGAATTCTAATCCATGCCGGTTCCCGCCGGCTTGACCCTTGACGCAGAGTGCGGATTGGGCTACTGCTGGTTCGAATAAAAGCGTTTCCGGATAAAAAGGTCCACGCAGTCAAATCAAATGTAGCTTTTGGCGGTTTCTGGAAAGGAGAGGTTTTGGCACCAATAAAGATCGATCTGTCAAAGAGGCTCCCCGTGGGATGGACGAGGCACGGGAAGCCGGGATGGTACTCACGCCCTCAACCCTGAAAAAAGGAAAAACCCATCGATGAACACCCATTCTTCTCAAATTAAAAGCGTCTGTGTTTACGGTGTCGGCGGCGTCGGTGGATATATCGGCGGGAAGATGGCCCATACCGTCGCGAACAGACCCGACGTCACACACAAAATCTATTTCATTGCCAGGGGCGAACACTTGGATGTCATTCAGCAAAAGGGTATCCAAGTCGTTACCCCGGAAAAAACCATGCTCGGCGTACCGACGCTGTCAACCGACAATGTCGACGAAATCCCCACACCGGATCTGTATCTTCTCTGCGTAAAAAGTTATGATTTAGATGAAGCGGTGGCGTCCATTACCCCCCAAGTCCATGAACGAACCCTCATAATGCCTTTGTTGAACGGAGCTGATATTTACGACAGAATTAGGGCCCGTCTGAACACCGGTATT
Organism: Desulfobacterales bacterium; assembly: GCA_024641825.1. GTDB lineage: Bacteria > Desulfobacterota > Desulfobacteria > Desulfobacterales > UBA11574 > JAAXQD01. Next base: position 1,710 of record JAHECI010000177.1, read on the forward strand.
GTTTTACCTGCATGTGTTTACGTGGGGACCCACATCGAAAAACCGGGGGTCATCCATCAAAGCGGCGGAGATGGTGTGATTCTATCTGGAAAAGATCCAAAGTATCCCCGATTCGCCCCCGAACCGGTTATCGGCTTTTTCAAGGAAATGGGAATCAACTTCCAGTGGAATGAGAATCCATTTCCGGCCATATGGGAAAAGTATATGTTCATTGCGGCATTCGGCCTCGCCACCGCCCATACCGGAAAGACCCTGGGGCAAATCCTAAAAGACGATGACGCCAAGGCAATGGTTCGATCGATCATGATGGAAATACGCGCCATTGCCCAGAGTAAGGGCGTTGAGCTGCCGGAAAACATCATCGAAGCATCCATCAACAAGGCCAATAATTTCCCCGTTGACACAAAGACGTCCTACCAAAGAGACATCGAGACAAAAGGGCGGGTGAATGAAGGCGACATATACGGCGGTACCATTATAAGAATGGGAGAAGCCTTGGGGATTTCGACGCCGGCGACGAAAACGATTTACACTCAAATTCAACAGCGTTTGACCGGATGATGCGTGATAGAACCGGCTTCCACGTCTTCTGGATCGACGATGCCCTTCACCGAAAAAAAAATTTAAAATTCATTGAAATTGAACACAGATAAACTCGACAGACTGAAGATTTTTTTAGCCGCGTCCAGCGGTTTTTTGCTGACCCTTTCCTTTCCAAAGGCCGGCATTTCCTGGCTGGCCTGGTTCGCCCTGGTTCCCCTGCTGGTGGCATTGAGAAATCTTTCTGCTAAAAACGGTTTTATTCTGGGACTGTGTGCCGGCCTGGTCCATTTCATCACCCTGGTCTACTGGCTGGCATATACCATGACAACATACGGCAATCTTCCCTTCTATGTGAGCGTACCGGTGCTTTTGCTCTTTTCGGCGTATCTGGCCATCTACCCTGCAATATTTTCAATGGCCCTCCCCTGTCTGTGCCCGAGGCCCGTGTTCCTGGTCTTCATGCCGCCGGTAGTATGGGTTGCCCTGGAATACATTCGGTCGTTTCTGTTTACGGGCTTTCCATGGGAGCTGGTTGGCTACACCCAATTTAAGGTTTTGAATATCATACAGATTTCGGACATAGCGGGTGTATACGGCGTATCGTTTTGCATTCTCTTTGCCAATGCGTCAATTTTTCTGGCATATCTTTACCTAACCCAAAAAGACTGGCAGAAAACATCGGTCCGGCTAAAGCTTGCTGCAGGCGCCATGGCATTGTTTGCCGTCATCTTGGGTTTGGTCTGGTTTTATGGAGACCATCGGATACGATCTATCCAGGAGCGGATGGTAAATTCCCCTTCCCAAAAAATTACCGTTGTCCAGGGCAATATCGACCAAGCCCAAAAATGGGACCCCGCGTATCAGCGGTCGTCGACACTGAAATACATCGATCTGTCCCGAACTGCCATTAAACAGGGGTCGGACCTGGTGGTTTGGCCGGAAACCGCCACGCCGTTCTATTTTATGCACAACGCCCAACTGTCGGAATTGGTTCTCAAGGGGATTCATGAAACCGGGGTCGACGTTCTGTTCGGCAGTCCGTCCCTCGATTTTAAGAACAACACGGTGGAATACTACAACAGTGCGTATCTTGTCGGCCCCGGGGGAAATATCCGGGGCAAATACGACAAAGCCCACCTGGTGCCCTTTGGAGAATACATCCCCTTCAAAAAATGGCTGCCGTTTCTCGGAAAAATGGTGGAAAACGTCGGGGATTTCCGCCCCGGAGAAAAAGGACACACACTCCATTGGAAAAATTACAACATCGGCATACAGATCTGTTATGAGATGATCTTCCCGAGTCTATCCAGATACATGGCCAAAAACGAAGCCGCATTGCTGGTCAACATCACCAACGACGCCTGGTATGGCAGAACCAGCGCACCCTATCAACACTTTTCCATGGCCGTTCTCCGGGCCGTGGAAAACAAACGGTCTCTCATACGCGCTGCCAACACCGGTATCAGCGGATTCATAGATCCCACCGGCAGAATCATCGCTGCCACCCCCCTGTTCAAGGATGTGGTCATGACCCGCACGGTGCCCTTACTTCGAGAAATGACCGTTTACGCCCGCTTCGGAGATGTCTTTGCTATGGCCTGCCTGGCAATTTTGCTGATTTCCACCGCATCCACATGCCTTTCCCGGCGATCGAGGAAATATTCGGGTTAACCCCAATGGACTATTGAAAGATCGAAAAAAACGGATTATAGTACGCCTACCAGCAAGGCCTTTTTATTTACGGAATGGGTGATCTTTTCCAACAGCACCCCCTGCTGGCGAATACAGGAGAATTTTAGAAAAACAGGAGGTCACGAATGTCTATTGAACTTAAAGAAAATATAAAGAATCTTTTTTCGAAATTTGAACAACTTAAAGGTTATCTTTGACCTAGCCGGTAAAGAAAAAAGGCTTGAGGAGATCGAAGCACTCATCGCCCAGAAAGGATTCTGGGACACCCCGGAAGAGACCACGGACGTTTTAAAAGAGCGGACATCCATTTTCGGTGTCCTCGACCGGTTTAAAACCCTTTACACCGATCTTGAAGAATGCGAAATACTGCTCGAACTCGGCATGGAGGAATCCGACACGGATACCGTCCAAGAAGCCTCCAAGCAGCTTCAAAACATTGAACGAAGACTCAAAAAACTTTCCATCGATCTGACACTCAGCGGCGAAGACGATCCCAACAACTCCATTGTTTCCATTAATGCGGGCGCCGGTGGAACCGAAGCTCAGGATTGGGCTGAAATGCTCTTTAGGATGTACACGCGCTGGATCGATCGGAAAGGTTTTAAAATGGATATCATCGATTTCCAGCCCGGAGACGAGGCCGGAATCAAAAGCGTTACGTTCACCGCCAGTGGTCACTACGCTTACGGCTATTTGAAAACTGAAAAAGGTGTCCATCGACTGGTGAGGATTTCACCGTTCAATGCAGGCGGCAAGCGGCACACATCCTTTGCCTCTGTGTTCGTCTATCCTGAGCTGGACAACCAAATCGTGGTGCAGGTCGATGACAAGGATCTGCGTATCGACGTTTATCGGGCCAGCGGTGCCGGCGGACAGCACGTCAACAAAACCAGCAGCGCCGTCCGCATCACCCATCTGCCCACCGGAATCGTTGCCCAGTGCCAGCAGGAGAAATCCCAACACAGAAATAAAGAATTGGCAATGAAGGTCTTAAAATCGAGGCTTTACCAGCTTGAAAAACAAAAGCAGGATGAAAAATATGAGGAATTGCATGCAAACAAGGATGAAATCGCCTGGGGCAGTCAAATCCGATCGTATGTTCTGCATCCCTATCAGATGGTCAAGGACCATCGCATCAACCTGGAAGTGGGCAATGTAAATAGTGTTCTCGACGGTACCATCGATCCGTTTATCGAGGGGGTGCTCCTCTCGGACAAATCCTTATAAATCTACACGCCAGCTCAAAAATTCGGATTACGTTCAAGGACAAGGCGCGAGCCGATGAAAAAGCAGAGCATACATGGGAGTATGTGAGTATTTTGAAGAGGCTCGCAACACCGTAATTGGGCGTTAGATGTATTTTTGAGACGGCGTGTAAAAATTTTGTTTAACTTATGAACCCAATCGATATTATTGCTGAATTGTATGAGCCCGGATCCAAAGCATATCATATTCTCATACAACATGGTCGACAGGTGGCCCATAAAGCCGTGGCGGTGGCAAAGAGAATCCCACATCTTAAACCGGATCTTGATTTTATAAAAGAAGCGGCCATGCTTCACGACATCGGCATTTTTATGACCCACACCCCGGAACTGGGCTGTACCGGTGAATATCCCTATGTCTGTCATGGCTATCTGGGAAGGGAAATTCTTGAAAACCGCCAAATGCCGGCACACGCACTGGTCTGTGAGCGACATGTGGGTGTGGGCATCACCTCCCAAGACATACGGCGCAACAATCTCCCGCTGCCCCAACGGAATATGATGCCCATATCCATAGAAGAACAGGCCATCTGCTTTGCAGACAAGTTTTTTTCCAAAAACGGCCATACGAACGGCCATGAAAAATCGGTTGAGGAGATTTTAAACGCCCTGGGTCCTTACGGTCCCGAGAAAACAGCGCGTTTTCAGTCTTGGGTACGACTGTTCGGAGAATAACCCGAAAAAAATCGATATCCGGGTTGTGTCGGAATTGCTTTCATGACAGGCCCTATCCGTCATGAACATGTTTGACAAGGTGACCGATTTCAGGAAAAATCAATGCCTTACAGGCGAGCTTGCATGCTTTGAGGCTCCCGGGAATGCAAAATAGGAGGGTCTCTTCGATGAGGCCGGCCGTGGCGCGGGACAACAGGGCAGCGGAATCGATCTCTTCAAAACTGAGCTGGGCAAAAAGGGGCCCGAATGCTGTGAGCTCCTTTCTAAAGATTGGACGAAGGGCCTCAATGGTGACATCTTTCCTACTGATGCCCGTTCCCCCGGTGACAAGGATAACCTGGGCCTTATGATCTTCGATCATTTCAAAAACCGTTCGGGTGATGGTTCCGGTCTCGTCGGGGATCACCTGATGCCGTACGACCTCGTGCCCTTCCTTTTGGGCCCTTTTCCGGATCCATTGGCCGCTTTTGTCGTCTGCCATGGAACGGGTGCTTGAAACCGTTAGAATTCCGATTTTAACCGTTTTCGGAGCGCCTGCCTTGTGTCTTTTGATACCCATCTTATCTCCATTGATGTTACGGATCGCCTGAACGAAAACCGCCTTTTTACCTGCATCTGCCCCTGCCCCTTGAACGGGACCGGCGGATTCCGGGACCGGAAAAAAATCTAATTCGTGTCCATCCACAATTGTTAAATGGGCACGATGCGTTTCCAATTCATAAATGAGCAATTTTTGTTCGGATCAAGGCCGCACAAGGGTTTTCGGCGAGGCATACTCCCTGTATGCCGCAGCCGGAAACCCGCGGAGAACGAAGATCCGGGCAAAAAGGGCCATTTATGGATGGAAACTAATCCGCAA
>JAHECI010000178.1 GCA_024641825.1 Desulfobacterales bacterium
TCAGGAGAAGGGCTGAAAAATAACCCGATGGTTTCAGGTCCTGAAGCCGACGGTCATTGCAGGCATAACCTCAACGCTGCAAAAGTCGAGGATGCCTCAGACCCGAGGCGTCAGGGGTGAAGCCCCGCAGACAAAGCGGGATAGACCTCCGTCATTTACTGCGACCCTTGTGTTGTTTATGCAACGATGAGGATAAAAAAAGCCGCTTAAAAACAGCGGCTTTTCGTATTATTTTTATTTGGTCGGGACGAGAGGATTTGAACCTCCGACCCCAGCGTCCCGAACGCTGTGCTCTACCAGACTGAGCCACGTCCCGACTTATACCGTCTTTTTATGTCCTCCATATGGAATTGTCAATAATTTTAATTCCCAAAACGTCCCTATCAAAAACCGATTCTGCGGGCGTCGTACCATGAATATATCGTACAATATTTACCCTGTTATTAAACTCCTTTTGCCGTGTTATTTATGCAACGATAAGGGTTAGGTAAAAGGATGACAGACGATGATCGTCTCATCCCTTCCAGGACCGACGGATATGATATCGATGGGTATTTCCGCGAGGTCTTCGATTCGGTCCAGATAACGCCTTGCATTCTTCGGAAGATCTTCAAATTTACGAATGCCGGATATATCTTCCGACCACCCCGGAAGGGTTTCGAAAACCGGTTTGCAGGTTTCCAGAGTTTTCAGGCTTGCCGGAAAGTCCTCGAGGGTCTCGCCGTTGCACTCATACCGGGTGCAGATCTTGAGGGACTCCAGGCCGTCCAGTACGTCCAGTTTGGTGATGACGAGCCCTGTGAGGCCGTTGAGACGGGCTGCGTTCCGCAAAAGAACGATGTCCAGCCATCCGCACCGTCGCTTGCGTCCGGTGGTGGCGCCGAATTCCGCACCTTTTTTCTGGATCCTGTCGCCGATTTCATCGAAGAGCTCCGTGGGAAACGGACCCATTCCCACCCGGGTCGTATAGGCCTTTACGATGCCGATAACACCGGTGATCTCCTTGGGACCGATACCGGCGCCGCAGCAGGCATTGCCGGAGACGGTGTTCGAGGACGTGACAAAAGGGTAGGTGCCGTGATCGATATCGAGGTGGGTACCCTGTGCACCTTCGAAAAGGATCTGTTTTCCGGCTTTGAGGGCCTGGTTCATGACAATGGAGATGTTGACCACATGGGGTGCAAGTCTTTCTGCATAATCTTGATACTGACGGACCATCGGTTCCGGATCCAAGGGTTCGGCGGAAAGATAGTTCTTGAGATAGAAATTTTTTTCTTCGAGCACGGCGTTCACCGTTTCTTTGAAAACCTCGGGATCGATGAGTTCCACGAACCGGATCCCCCTTCGGGAAGCCTTGTCTTCGTAGCAGGGCCCGATGCCGCGTCCGGTGGTGCCGATTTTTTGATCCCCCTTCATTCTTTCCCGGGCGAGATCGATCTGCTTGTGATAGGGCATGATGACATGGGCTTTTTCGCTGATTTTAAGCAGGTCCGGCCCGGTGTCGATGCCCTTGTCTTTTAATCGGTCGAGTTCTTCCACCAGGACCGAAGGATCGACCACCACGCCGTTTCCGATCAGACAGGTCTTTTTCTGCAAAATGCCCGAGGGGACCAGATGGCTGATAAACTGTTCGCCTTCCACCACCATGGTATGGCCGGCGTTGTTTCCCCCCTGAAACCGTACAACCACATCGGCATATTCGGCCAGGAGGTCCACGATTTTACCTTTGCCTTCATCACCCCATTGAGTTCCAACAATTACGATATTCGACACGTATGACTCCTTCTAAGGTTTAATAATGTTACGGAATTTTTTGGGATACAAATGAATACGAATAAGGATCGTTAATATTTTGAAATTTATGAATCATGTGTATATTTGCCCCCTTGTGACCGGCAGTGACAGGGGGGCGTCAAAATCTGCCTGCCTCCCAGCTCCGATGGTGCTGGGGCGGCCTGTTTAACTTGAACGTTTTGCTCTGAAAAAATCCTGAATCAGCGTCCTGCAGGCGTTCTCACAGATGCCGTGCATGATTTCCGGCCGGTGATTCAATCGATCGTCATCGGCGAAATTGTACAACGACCCGGCAGCGCCCCATTTGGGATCATGGGCACCGAAAACAACCCGGGCCACCCGGGCGTGAACAATCGCTCCCATGCACATGATGCAGGGCTCGATGGTAACATACAAGGTGGTGCTTAACAACCGGTAATTCAGAACTTTGTGCGCCGCCTTGCGCAGGGTCATTATCTCGGCATGTGCCGTGGGGTCACCGAGGCTTATGGTCTGGTTGTGTGACCGGGAGAGGATGTCCCCGGATTCGGCGACAAGTACTGCACCTATCGGAACTTCGGCCTTTTGTCCAGCTTTTTTAGCCTCTGCCAAGGCCAGATTCATGAATTCTGTGTCGGTTTTACGCATAATATAAAGTTAAAGTTGAGGGTGATTAAAATAAGGTAACAAAATGAAAATAAAAGAAATACAAATGCAACCAAATGGAGTGATCTCCCATGGGTCAAGTTGTGAACATGGAAAACGGTGCATCTGTTTTTCACCCAAAGCGTACCCTGTTTTTATGCAACGTTTAGGTTGACATCTATCTTTCTATAGCTTATTAGTTGGACAAATTTCAATCAAATTTCCATGCGCCCGTAGCTCAGCCCGGACAGAGCGCCGGACTACGAATCCGTAGGTCGCAGGTTCGAATCCTGCCGGGCGCACCATAGAAGGAATCATAATGGAGAAGAACGCCACTGTTCATTCTCCGTTTTTTTTGATGGGGAAGTTTATTGAATCAATCTTTTCCGCATCGCGCCGAGGGCAAGGTGTGTGAAGAAAAGGAAAAATACCGTTAAATACCCGATGCTGATGATCGGCGAAATTTCGTTGGTTCCGATGCTGAAGCGACGGGTCAGTTCTGCCAGATGGTAGAGGGGAAAAGCCAGTGCAAAGGGCTGCGCCCACACCGGCAGATTGGAAACAGGGAAAAACGTTCCGCTGAACAAAAACATCGGCGTAATGAAGAGAAATATCGGAAGATTGAACAGGTCGATGGTCGGGGTGATTCCGGTAAAATACATACCGATGGCGCCGAAAGCCAACCCCCCGAAAAATGCCAGAGGGATCAGCAGCAGCCCCATGGGAAACTGAACAAATCCCATCAGGCCGAGGACAATTGACATGATCGTCGCAGCACCCGCCGACTTGGTGGCGCTCCAGGCAATTTCGGCGATGATGATTTCCTCGAGGGACAGGGGTGTTGCCAGCATGCCGTCAAAGGTCTTCTGGTAATACATGCGGACAAAGGATGCGTAGGTGGTTTCAAAAAAGGCATTCCACATGACCGCTGTGGCGATCAATGCCGGTGCGATGAACTCCGTGTAGGAAAGATCTGCCCCGCCGTATTTCACATTGTCGATCAAGCCGCTGAAGCCCAGACCGAAGGCCAGAATATAGAACAGGGGTTCGAGCAGCGGCGTCAGAAAATTCACCTTCCAAATCTTCTTGTAAACCAGCAGGTTTCTTTTCCATACCCTCAGAAAACGCCAGGAAAATGCAGCAGGATCGATCATTCTCGAAGCTCCCTTCCTGTTAAACGTAAAAATACATCTTCCAGGGTGCTGTTGCGGTAGATGCACTTTTCATTGCAGAATCGTTCGCGAAAGGTGTTGTTCAGTCCCTTTCCTTCGGGCTCGAACAATATCAAACGTCGGCCCAGATCATCGTGCTCGATGGCGTGTTCTTTTACATATTCGATCAGGGCCTGATCCGGCCCCTCGATTTCGATGATATTTTTACCGGCATACCGGGCGATTAAATCTTCCGGGCTGCCATCCACCAGAATTTTACCATGATCCATAATCACCAGACGGTCGCAGAGTTGGGAGGCTTCTTCCATGTTGTGTGTGGTGATTACGACGGTCAAACCGGTCTTTTTAAGCGCTTCCAATTTTTCCCAGACCTGATGCCGGGATTGGGGATCGAGCCCGGTGGTCGGCTCGTCTAATATGAGAAGATCCGGCCGGTTGATCAGCGACCGGGCCAAAATCAGCCGACGGGCCATTCCACCGGAAAGCTCCATGACCTTTGCATCTTTTTTGTGGTGCAGGGCAAAAAACTCGAGATATTCCCTGGTTCGTTCAGCAGCTTCTTTTTTGGGGATGGAAAAGTATCCGGCGAACACGTGCAAATTCTGTTCGACACTCAAGTCCGGATCCAGGGTATTTTCCTGCTGACAAACGCCAATTCTGGCTTTGATTTTCCGGAAGTGGGTGTCCATGTTCATGCCGAAAATACGGAGCTCGCCCCGGGTCGGTGGTGAAAAGCCGTACAGCATCCGGATCGTTGTCGTTTTGCCGGCGCCGTTGGGACCCAGCAGCCCAAAAAACTCGCCCCGGTTCACAGAAAATGAAATTTCGTTGACGGCGGTAAATCCACTGAATTGTTTTATCAGATCCTGAATTTCTATGATTTTATCCATAGGGTCGGCTATAGGTCGTTAAAACTTGTGTTCGAATTTGAAGTCCGCTTCCGGAAGGCATTCATATTGTGAGGCGAAAACGCGGTCGTCCGGTTTGGATGTATATTGTCAAGGATCCATATCGATCAGCGTTCCGGGAGTCGTCATTATGATCGTTTTTATATCCTGGTGTCTTTTTGATTGTCAAGTAGATGCTGTGATGGCAACAACTTCATCGAATGCCGGACAAGCGATGGGAACTGCGGAAAAATTGCTTCACAGTCTCGTGGAAATCCTGAGCGCATTCCAGATAAATAAGATGGCCGGCCTCGGCAAAAAAATTTTCGACGGCACCCGGAATAAGGTCAGCAAGTATACGGCCATTTTCAGGCGGTACCAGTCTGTCAAGCTCCGCCATGAGGATCAAGGTGGGAACCTGTATGTTGCCGATGCGTTTGCAGGTGTCGAAACCATTGATTGCCTCAAGCTGTCTCAGAAGGGCATAATTTGGCTGCCAGGGAGCCCTCAACTGCCGATCTCTGTAACGCTTCAAGGCGTCCGATCCGCTCCTTTGAAAGATAGGCGTGACCAAAAGAGTAAGGTTTTTATCGATGATTTCTTCAGGTGAAAGCCCCGCATTGTCGACAAACTTTTGGATGTTTTCCGGCGGCGGCGGAATGCGTCCACTGCCGCCACAGTGGGTACATCCCAGGACAAGACGCTTGACCCGATCCGGGTGCTTCAGAGCCAGTTCCTGGGCGATCATACCGCCCATTGAGAAACCCATAACGTTCCCATGGGTCTCTTTGGCTGCATCCAGGACAGCTGCAGCGTGATCCGCCATTTCTTCAATTGTGTAGGGACGATGGGGCTTGCTGGAACGCCCGGCACCCATGTTGTCGAAGACAATCACGCGGAAATGGGGAGACCAAACCTCGATACTCTCTTCCCATGTCCACGTCCCACCGCTGACTCCGGCAATCAGCAGCAGAGGTTCTCCGTGACCATAACTTTCCCAGTATATCTTTATGTCACCAACGGATGTCCAGGACACATTTCGTCTCTATATAATCGATTAGACTGATATAAAATTGAAAAAAGACGGGGCTGCTTGAAGTCAAACCCCGCCTCGGTGTTTTTACGTGTTAGCTCCGGTCGATACGGACAAAATTACCTGCATTTTTCATTTTAGCTCTTTTTCAAATTCTGATTTATGGAAAAACATATAAAATTATGGAAGAAATCACACAAAAATAGTTACACTATTTACATCGTATCATCCGTACGTTTATCGTCTTCTGAATTTTCGGTTTCTTCATCGGATTTCGATTCGGCCTGAGTGTCCTGCTCCGTGCTTTCCTCGGCGGATTGTTTTTGGGAGTCTGTATTTGCCTCCTCATTCGTTTCTATCGTGAGTTCCTTGGATGTTGTTTTTTCTTCTTTTTCAATATCCGAGGGACCGGTTTCTGACTTTTGACCGGAAATGTCAGTTTCATCGGAAGATTCTTTTTCGTTTTCGGAACCATTTTCTTTTTCGAGAACCCGGGAGGGGGGAAGTTGGGTCTCTAGAGGGTGTTGAGACCGGCGCCGGGGTACCGGCGTCCTGTCCAAGGACGCGTCCGTCGATGGGGCGGAAGATACCCCTTCAGGCGCGGTTTTATCATAGATAATAATCTTAATCGCCCGGCTCGAACCGTAAATAATTACGCTGTTAAGATTTCTAAGAATTTGTTTCAACCCCTTGTGCAAAGACACCGCTTCTAAAGAGGCCGTAACCCGGTAACTTTGCCATTTATTGTCCAGGCTAATTTCGTAACCGGTAGCCATTGAGATTTTTTTTAACACTTCTCCCAGGGGTTCATCTTTTACGGTAAGGGAAAAGAGCTCGTCGGCGGTATCGGGTTCCTTGCCGGCCGAAGATGCTATCGGTAACATTACTGAAACCACGGTAAGACACAAAAAGATAGTTAAGGGGATGTGTTGGCGGGTAAATACACTGAAATATTGTTTCATGTTTACTTTCCTGCAAAAATGCCGAAAACCCTTGTGCCTGTCCCGTTAAATGCTTGCCCGATGAAATGTTTACCCTGTGGAATGCGTGGCCTTATTCCTCTGGGGCGAAGCCTGTTTAACCAGGGCGACCTTGATCCGGACAAAAATTGGTCATTTATGAATAGAAAACGCACCGTGCCTTTTTTACAATTGTTGATGGGCACCAATTAGTCGATATCACAATTACTTGGAGCCT
>JAHECI010000179.1 GCA_024641825.1 Desulfobacterales bacterium
GCGCATGGTTGCGCCGATCCTTTTGGTAAGGTATCTATTTTCTATGAATGTTGTCTTACAGCAGGAATGGTACCATGAGCAGTGCGACAACGTTCAGGATCTTGATCATCGGGTTAATGGCAGGACCTGCGGTATCCTTGTAAGGATCGCCGACCGTGTCACCGGTGACCGCCGCATGGTGAGCATCGCTTCCTTTGCCCCCCAGATGGCCGTCTTCGATGTATTTCTTGGCATTGTCCCAAGCTGCTCCACCGGTGGTCATGGAGATGGCAAGAAAAACACCGGTAACGATACTACCGATGAGAAGCCCGCCCAGCGCCACCTTGCCCAGCAACAATCCGACGACAACGGGCGTCACAACCGGCAGAAGTGCGGGGACGATCATTTCACTTAGGGCAAACTTGGTGACGATGTCAACACAGGCTGCATAATCGGGTTTAGCAGTGCCTTCCATGATGCCCGGAATTTCGCGGAACTGGCGACGCACCTCTTCAACCACTGCCCCACCGGCATTGCCCACCGCTTTCATAGCGATGGAAGCAAACAGGTACGGCAAAAGTCCGCCGATAAAAAGACCGATAATCACGTTGACATCGGACAGGTCGAATCTCAAGACAGGAGCACCCTCTTTGGCGTGCAGGGCAAATTCCTGTACATAGGCTGCAAACAGAACCAGCGCCGCCAGACCGGCAGAACCGATGGCATACCCTTTGGTGACCGCTTTGGTGGTATTTCCAACGGCATCCAGGGGATCGGTCACGGCCCGAACGCTCTCATCCATTTCCGCCATCTCGGCAATTCCACCGGCATTGTCGGTAATCGGCCCGTAAGCATCAATGGCAATCACCATTCCGGTCATGGAAAGCATGGACATGGCTGCCATGGCAATCCCGTATAGCCCGCCAAAGTGAAACGCCATATAAATTGCCAGGCAGATGGCCAGAACCGGCGCCGCCGTGGCCTGCATGCTCACGCCCAGACCGGAAATGATATTGGTGCCGTGACCGGTGGTGGACGCCTGTGCAATCTCCTTAACCGGCGCGTAAATACCTGTATAGTATTCGGTTATGATAACAATGACAACGGTCAAAATAAGTCCGATAAGTGTGCAATAGTAAATGTCCATGGCGGAAATACTGCCCAACCCGCCCATAAACTTTTTACTGGCATAGAAGAATGCAACGGCCGCTATGATGGCAGCACCGAACATCCCCTTGTACAATGCACCCATGATATATTCGCTCTTTCCAAGTCTCACAAAAAAAACAGCGATGGCGGAGGCGATGATCGAGATAGCACCGAGCACCAGCGGAAATTCAACTGCCATTGGGTATTTGGGAAAAAGAAGATGGCCGATCAGCATTGCGGCAACAGCGGTAACCGCATAGGTCTCAAAAAGGTCGGCGGCCATACCGGCGCAGTCACCCACATTGTCTCCGACATTGTCGGCAATGGTCGCCGGATTTCTGGGGTCGTCTTCGGGGATCCCCGCCTCGACCTTACCCACCAGGTCGGCGCCCACATCGGCACCTTTGGTGAAGATCCCGCCGCCCAGCCGTGCGAAAATCGAAATCAGGCTGCCGCCGAAACCGAGGGCCACCAGGGCAATAACGTCATGGGTTGCGGTATAGTACCCGGCCACGGATGTCAGGGCCAGGCCGGCCACGATCATTCCGGTCACAGAGCCGCCTTTAAAGGCCATAGAAAGACCGGCACCAAGTCCTTTTTTTGCAGCCTCTGCTGTCCTTACATTGGCGATAACCGATACCCGCATACCGATATACCCTGCAATAAATGATGCCGTTGCACCAATGAGAAATCCAATGGCAGTTTTTGCCCCTAGGGTAGCAAAGATGATAATAAAAATAACGATACCGGCAATACCCATGCTTTTGAGCTGGCGGTTCAGATATGCAATCGCACCCTCTTTAATAGCGCCGGCAATCTCCTGCATTCTTGCATTTCCGGCAGGCGCTTTTTTGACAACTGCCGCCAGAGAAATCGCAAAAAGAACTCCAAAAGCACCAATCAGCGTGCAAAACAACGGTATATTTTTCAATACAGCTTCCATTCTTTCCTCCATCTGAGATACTTTAGCTTAAAATTGAGATTCTTTTGTCGTTGAATCTGTTCATCCCCTCCTTTGTACCGTTACAAAGGGTCGTGACTACGGCGTCCTTTGCTGTTGTGATGATCCGGTCTAAATTTTTTCTTTCTTCTGAGGAAAATTTTTCCAGAACATAATCCGCAGCACCGATTCCGGTCTCAGGTCGCCCGACGCCGATACGAAGTCGCACAAAATCCCCTCCGCCAAAGGCATCGATGATCGATCTTATACCTCTGTGTCCCCCATCCCCTCCTTTCTCTTTAATTTTTAATCTTCCAAAAGCAAGGTCCATATCGTCATGGATGACCAACATGTCCTCACATAATATCCTAAAATATCCGGCAATTTTATGAATATAAGGTCCACTTCTGTTCATAAAGGCCATCGGTTTTGCCAGGATGACCTTGGTGCCGTCGATGGATCCGATGCCGATTCCGGCATCAAACTTTTGTTCTATGAACGGTATGGAGAAAGCTGCTGAAACTTTATCCACCGCCAGGAAACCCGCATTGTGGCGGGTTTCTGCGTAGGCTTCACCCGGATTTCCCAGTCCCACCACCAAGCGTAATCGTTTTTGCGGCATAAATAATACGTGTAAAACCTATTCTTCGCCACCGGCGCCGGGTGTTTCCTCATCTTCTTTTTCAGCCTCTTCCTCTTCGAGCTCCTCTTCCTCTTCCGGTTCTTCTTCAAGCTTAGGACTGAGTACGGTTACCACCGTAAGATTGGGTTCACCGAGAAGTTCAACGTCACCGTCCAGGGAAATATCTTCCAAATGGATGGCATCTCCCATATCCAGATCGGTAATATCGATCTCGATGGATTCCGGAACCTCAAACGGTAGGCATTCCACCTCAAGCTCACGTCTTATGATCTGTAGAACGCCGCCACGTTCCACGCCCACGGAGCTGCCGACGGTTACAATGGGGATTCCAAGGGTAATCTTGCGATTCAGGTCGATTTCATAGAAATCGATATGCAAATAATTCCGTGAAAGCGGATGAAGCTGGAGTTCCTTTATCATGGCGGGTCGGGTGTAGGTCTCACCATTATCTTGAACGACCAGGTTCAAAATAATCTGACCGGACCTTCCTTGTTTCAAGGCCAGATCGAGGTCACTTTTATTCACCGTAAGAAGAACGGATTCTGTTTTCGGGCCGTAAAGCACCGCAGGAATCTGTCCCGCCTGTCTGAGGCGTCGTGCAGGACCGTTGCCCACCGTGGCTCTAATATTCGCTTTTAGTTCTATTAATTCCAAAATATATATATCCTCCTTAATACGCTATTTATACAAACAGAGAGGTCACCGAATCTCCTCTGAAGCTGCGAACAATCGCCTCGCCAATCAGCTCGGAAATCGAAAGGACCTTTATTTTTTTACAGGATCTGGCATTTTCTCTTAACGGAATAGTATCTGTCACAACCAAGGCCTTCAGCGGTGAATTTTCAATCCTTTCGATGGAAGGCCCCGATAGAACGGGATGTGCACAAACGGCATAGACCTCTCTGGCGCCATTTTTCATGATAGCGCCTGCAGCTTCCACCATCGTACCGGCGGTGTCGACCATATCGTCCAGAATTACCACGATCTTTCCGGCAACATTCCCCACCACGGCCATGGCCTTGGCTTCGTTGGGTGCTTCTCTCCGCTTATCGATGATGGCGAGCCCGGCATTGAGGCGTTTTGCAAAGGCTCTGGCCCTTTCCACCCCCCCTGCATCCGGAGAAACAATCACAAGGTCATTGTTAAAATTGTTCCGGATATATTCGATAAGCACCGGAGCCGCAAAAAGATTGTCCACGGGGATGTCGAAAAAGCCCTGAATTTGTCCGGCATGAAGATCTAATGTGATGATTCTGGAAGCACCGGCAATGGTGAGCATGTCCGCCACCAGTTTAGCGCTGATGGGAACCCGGGGCGCAACCTTCTTGTCCTGGCGTGCATATCCATAATAGGGGATTACCGCTGTTATCCTGGCAGCCGAGGCACGCTTTAATGCATCCAGCATCAGAAGCAATTCAACGAGATTTTCGTTGACCGGAGAACAGGTTGACTGAATGACAAAAACATCTTTTGATCTTACGTTTTCATCGATTTCTATCTGGATCTCACCGTCGCTGAACCGTTTTACCTTTTCCCCGCCCAGAGCGACATTGAGATAACTGCATACTTTTTTAGACAGGGCCGGGTTTGAGTTTCCTGAAAATATTATAAAATCATCCATCTAAATTAATATCCTGAACATTCCGATGAATGCATGCAAGGGTGGTTTTCTCCCTATTCATCGTATCATTTAAAAATTAACGTTAGTTGGCTGGGGCGGGAGGATTCGAACCTCCGAATGCAGGAACCAAAATCCTGTGTCTTACCGCTTGACGACGCCCCAGAAGCGAAAATGTTGAAAATTGATCAAGATACACACATCCACTTGCCGGTCGCCGAGTGGTTTCAGGTGTCTGAAATGCTATATCCATCATCCTGGGTTATCATATCTGCAAGATACAGCTGCCACGTTTCATCGGTACGAGCAAGGACATGCTTTGCCTTAGAGGCTTTATCCGAATCAGAAAAAAGACCGAACACGGTCGGCCCGCTACCCGACATTAAAGCTCCCAGTGCCCCATGATCTAAAAGAGCCGTCTTAACAGTATTAATAACAGGGTATTTCGATGCCACGACGCCCTCCAAGTCATTGCATAAATGGCATCTTGGATCAAAACTTCCCTTATCCAAAAGAGAATCTTTAAGTTTTTTTTTACATTTTGTCAATCTTAAATTCAGATTTTTATAAACCGCTGCGGTTGAAACACTAAACCCTGGAAAAACCAACAATATCGTTAGCTTTTTAAGACCCGGGAAAACCGCCAGTTTTTCACCGATTCCCGAGGCTGTGGCCGGCTTTCCGAAAATGAAAAAAGGGACATCCGCTCCGATTGCAAGTCCCATGGACATCAATTCGTCCAGGGAAAACGGATCACCGTAATATCGATTTAATCCTAAAAAAACAGCGGCGGCATTGCTGCTTCCCCCGCCGAGACCGGCTGCCACCGGTATCTGTTTTTGTATGGCAATTTTTACCCCGTCATTTTTCTTTAAATTTTTATAAAAGAGATGGGCCGCAGCAAAGGCGATGTTTGTTTCATCTTCCGGGACATGGGGATGATCGCACGAAACCGCCGTCTCTTTGACCCCGACGTCCAGTGAAACCGTGTCGTAAAGTCCCACACAACACATCAGTGAGAAGAGCTCATGGTAACCGTCGGACCTTTTCCCGGCAATCTGTAAAAAAAGGTTTATTTTGGCAGGAGAAAGAATTTTCATGAAATGCCCGGATTAACCCTTTTCTTTCACATAGATCATCCGCAAATCGTACAGTATATTTTTAAGCATTTTCGCCTCATCTTCCGTTAAATTCCCTTGGGTTTTTTCCTCGAGCATGCCCAGGATATCTATGGTCTGTTTGGCGATGGGGAGGTTTTTAACCTGTTTACCGGTGCTCGGATCGTCGATCACACCCAGGTGCATCAGCACAGAAGAGTTCAAAGAAAAAATGAAGGTGGCGAAATTTATTTTCGGCAGCCGAAAGTCTTCTGCAGCCTTTTCCGGTTCTGCATCCTTTTCAGGTTCTGCAGCCTTTTCCGGTTCTTCGGTCTTGGCATCCCCTTCGGCAGGTTCAGCCGTTTCTTCTTTTATCTCCGTCTCCTCATCCCCTTTCGCGAATCTCCGCCTGTCTTTGATAACAAACTCTTTTTTTTCCGACATGTCCTGTCTCCTGTAATCTTCTGATGGTTAAGATAGTTGAACCCGAAACATGGATTTTCCCAGCAAAAAAAATATAAGTCAAAGGATAATATTTTCAAGGGCCTGAAATGTCCCACGGCGTAAAAAACAACAAAAATTTAACAGAGAAAATAGATCTTTTCAACAATATTCAAAAGAATTTACCTCGGATGTCCCAAGACAGATTCTGATATTTCTTGAACAACCCCAACGGATATGTTTTAAGACCTCTTGCCGGAAGCTCATCTAAATGAGGGATCGGGGAGTTTTTATTCTAACTCCTTGCGTACCAGCGGAATGGATGATCTTTTTTTAAATCGGATGCTGTTTGAGTGGCTTAGGGATCGTTAGAAAGAACAGGCGTATGTCGAAATGGTATTTTTAAAGAAATTTTAAAGTTATGCAATGAACCTATTGTTATTTCAAAGATAGTTTCCTGTTCTTTCTTTACGATCCCTTGCCGCGAGTTCATGCGGTTTAAAAAAAGATTTTCCATGAAGCGACTTTATTTAAAAAACACCCCGACCTCTCATCTAAATAGGATTTTTTTTTGAATCTCGCACAGACAGATTTGCCCAAAAAAGTGACAACCCAATGACCATCGCAAAAAGTTCAACACCATCAAAAGGTCTGCCCTGGCCGAAACTCGTACCCGGAACCCTTGTAAAAAGATACCAGCGTTTCCTGGCGGATGTAGAATTGACCGACGGCCGGGTGGTGACCGCCCACTGTCCCAATTCAGGCAGCATGCAGGCATGTTGTGAGCCCGGAAGGCCGGTCTATCTGTCATTTCATGACAATC
>JAHECI010000180.1 GCA_024641825.1 Desulfobacterales bacterium
GGTGATAATTCATTGTGGTATATTCTTCAATGGGACGAATGCCCAAATTCCATTAAAAATCAATATATTAACGTGATTTCAATGGCTTAACAGCTCAACCGTTTAACAGCTCGACAATATCAGCAACAAATTCGTCAATTATTATTTGACAAAACTTTGACTGCCTTATATTAGAATCTCTTTTGGAAGTCGATTTTAATTTAACGGGTTGTTACAATCGCAAATCCAACTCCATGAAAAATCAGAGTTAGCGCAATCTATTCTTTTAGCTAAATTTTGGAGGTCTTCCATATGGTCTTTAATACACTTCTTTATATTTCACTTATTATTTTCTTCCTGGGTCTGATTTACAAGTTCTATACGTGGTGTTCGATGAAAATCGGTATCTCAGCCCGGGATTATACCCCTTCCCAGCGTTTATCCGCATCCGCCAAGGGAATCGCCCGTGTTGTTTTCAGCTCAAAAATCCTGACGTTGGTAAAAGTATTTATCCTCGATGTTGTTTTGCAACGAAGGATTTTAAAAGAAAACTTTACACGCTGGCTGATGCACATGCTCATATACGGCGGTTTTATGCTCCTGCTCCTGATGCATGCCCTGGAAACCTTTATCTCTGCAAAACTGTTTTCCAATTACTATTCAACGGTCAATCCATTTATGTTTTTAAGGGATCTTTTCGGGATCATGGTGATCGTCGGTATCGGCATTGCCATATCCCGCCGGTTCATTTTTAAAGTCCCCCGCCTTAAAACCAACGCCATGGATCATTATGCAATCCTTATTCTGGTGGTCATTATGTTTTCAGGCATTATGCTGGAAGGTGTTAAAATTACCTCCCACACGGCATTTCAAGATATGGTGACCGATTATGCCGGTCTCACGGAAGACGATGACGCAGAGGAAATAGAGGCCCTTGAAAGCTATTGGGTCCAAAATTTTGACGTTGTCTCTCCGAACGTAACGGGGCCTTTTGACGAAGAAATCCTGGAACAGGGCATGGAAAGCCACGAAGCCAACTGTGCAGAATGCCATTCTTCCCCCAAATGGGCGTTTACCGGCTATTCATTTGCCAAAATCATTACACCGGTGGCCCTGACGCTGGATGGTGCGGGGACCGCGAATATCCTCTGGTATATCCATTTCCTGGCATGCTTTATCGGTTTGGCCTATCTTCCGTTTTCCAAGATGTTCCATATTATATCGACGCCCATCAGTCTTTTGGCCAATTCGGTTATGGACACGGAAGTATCGGACCCCATCAATATCGCCACGAGACAGGCCATGGAATTGGATGCCTGCACCCATTGCGGCACCTGTAGCCTGCGATGCTCCGCCTCCACGGCCTTTGATGTCCTGAACAATGAATACATCCTCCCTTCGGAGAAGATGACCTTCCTGAAAACACTGGCCAAAGGCAAAGACCTGGGCCCTGAGAAGTTGCGCGCCATCCAAGAGGGGGTCTATTTGTGCACCAATTGTGACCGGTGCACGGTGGTCTGCCCGTCGGGAATCAATCTTAAAGAGTTGTGGTTCAACGTGCGGGAGGATTTGGTTCAAAAAGGCGTTCCGGAACTCTTGACCCTGAGTCCCTTTTCCTTCAATCGTGCGCTGAATCGCGGGAATATCGCCGAAGATGATTATCGAAAGCCCGTGGAACACGCCGGCCGGGTGGTTGCCGGAAATTTCGAGGCGGTCATGGACAAGAGCCGGCCCATCTCCCTTAAAGACCGTGAAAGCGACCTGGTGAATCGACTTCCGGGTGCCGCTACATTCTCCTATTGCTTTGGATGCCAGAACTGCACCACGGTGTGTCCCGTTGTGATTAACTACGACAACCCCCAGGAGGTTCTGGGCCTTCTGCCGCATCAGATTATGAACTGCCTCGGATTGGGTCTGACGGAAATGGCAACCGGTCCGCGGATGATTTGGGATTGTGTGACCTGTTATCAATGCCAGGAGCACTGTCCCCAGAATGTGAAGGTGACGGATATTTTATATCAATTAAAAAATCTTGCCGTTGAAAATGCTCGCAGACCTTCAGAAAGCGACACGGCTGTCTCAGAAGCAGTTTGAACGAATGAAATACGACCAATGTAAGAGGATATCATTATGAAATATGCATTATTTTTGGGGTGTAATATACCCGCCAGGGTCGTTCAGTTTGAAACCGCTGCCAGGGCGGTGATGGGGAAGGTGGGTATTCAGCTTGTCGATATCCGGGATTTTAAATGCTGTGGATATCCCGTTCGCAATTTGGATCAAAAAGCATTTCTCCTTTCTGCATCGGAAAACCTGGCGTGGGCCGAAAAATTCGGGCTCAATATCATGACCCTGTGTAAATGTTGCTTTGGCAGCCTGAAGGAAGCGGAACATTTTTTGAAAGAAGACGGTGATCTTCAGGAAGAGATCAAAAAATTGCTCGCAGCAAAAGGTATGCAGTATGAAGGCAAAACAGAGGTGAAGCATTTTCTTTCAGTGCTCTACCATGATGTGGGTCTGGATACCCTTGAGCACAATATCTCCAACACCTTTGAAGGACTCAAAATTGCCACCCACTATGGATGTCATGCCCTGCGGCCCAGTGACATTACCCAGTTCGATGATCCGGTTGCCCCCTCTATTTTTGACAAGCTCGTGGAGGTCACGGGCGCCGAAAGCGTGGACTATCTCAGCAAGCTGGAATGCTGCGGTGCCCCGGTAATGGGTGTAAACGATGATCTTTCAATGAATTTAACCGAAAAGAAACTGGCCAATGGAAAGAAAGCCGGCGCCGATTATCTGTGCGCCGCCTGCCCGTGGTGTCATTTGCAATTCGATACGGTGCAGAAAATGATGATCTCCCAAAATGGTTCCGAACCCCTTGCCTCGATTGTCTATCCACAGCTTTTGGGTCTGAGTATGGGCATCGATGAAAAGATCTTGGGAATCGATATGAACCAGATTTCGCTCACGAATATCACTTCTTTTTTTAATAAAGGAGCAGAAAATGTCGAATAAAAAAACAGGTGCTGTAATGGTGGTCGGCGGCGGCATCGCCGGAATGCAGTCCGCTCTGGATCTGGCCAATGCCGGTTTTTATGTCTACCTCGTTGAAAAGTCAGGCTCCATCGGCGGAATGATGGCCCAGCTTGACAAGACCTTCCCAACCAATGACTGTGCCATGTGAATTATCTCGCCCAAACTGGTCGAGGTCGGCCGGCACATCAACATCGAATTAATCACCCTCTCAGAAGTGGAAGATATTTCCGGCGAGGAAGGAAACCTCACGGTGAAAGTCAGAAAGCGGGCGAGGAGTATCAATATGGACCGTTGTACCGGATGCGGCAGCTGCGTGGAAAACTGTCCGGTGATGTATGAAGCTCAGGTGTGATTCGGTTTTTTTAAGGTGTCACCAAGCATAGGAGTTTGATGTCTATGGAAAATTCTGGAAATATTGATTGGAATAGAATCGATGAAATCATCGAAAAATATAACACGAATCGAGAAGCCCTGCTGATGATCATGCAAGATGTCAGCGATCTGTATAATTATGTTCCACCGGAAGTGATTCCTTTTTTGGTTGAGAAATTGGGTGTACGAAAAAGCCTGATATACAGTGTCGCCACCTTTTATAAGACCATCAGTTTAGAGCCCAGAGGTAAATACATTGTTAATGTTTGCACCGGAACGGCCTGTCACGTGCGGGGTGCCGACAAAATTATGGATGCATTGCAGGATCATCTCCATATCAAGGAAGGTGAAACCACCGAGGATCTTCTGTTTACCTTAGAGGGTGTGCGATGTATCGGGTGCTGCGCATCAGGACCGGTTATTACGGTGAATCAGGAGACCCACGGCGGTCTTGACCGGGCCACCGCGGTTAAAGCCATTGACGGGTACAATCAAAATGTCTCTTAAACGTACGGAGTAATGGATGTTATACCAGGACATGACAAAATTAGAAAATAGAGAGGCCCTTGAAGAACTGAGAAATTCATTGAAAGTTTCGCAAAAGGAAGATGGAAAGCGATTAATTTCCCTTTGTGCGGGGTCCGGTTGCGGCGCTTATGGAACGGCAAAAGTTCATGAGGCACTGATGGCGGAACTGGCAGAGCACGACATGCAAGATGAGGTGGAAGTAAAACTTTCAGGCTGTCACGGTTTTTGTGAAAAAGGTCCGATTCTTGTTATCCATCCTGAAGGCATATTTTATCCCCAGGTAAAACCAGAGCATATTCCTGAAATCGTAGAAGAAACCCTTAAAAACGGTGAGTTGGTCAAATCGCTGGTTTTTAAAGATCCGGCAACCAAAAAAAAGATTTCCCATGAGCATGATGTGCCTTTTTATAAACTCCAGCAAAGGATTATTTTCGGGAACAACGGTTTGATCGATCCCACCAGCATTGAAGACTATATATCGGTGGACGGATATTCGGCTCTTGAAAAAGCGCTGTTTGATATGGCACCGAAAGAGATCATCGATCAGATCAAAAAGTCGGGTTTAAGGGGTCGCGGCGGCGGTGGATTTTCCACAGGCATTAAATGGGCGACTTGCGCCAGGCATGACGGTGATCGATACGTGATTTGCAATGCGGATGAAGGGGATCCGGGTGCTTACATGGACCGGAGCCTGTTGGAAGGCAATCCCCACAGTGTTTTGGAAGGGATGATTATCGGCGCCATTGCCGTGGGCTCTCATGAAGGATACGTTTATGTTCGCCACGAGTATCCTCTGGCCGTAAAAAACTTTTCACTTGCATTGGAAAATGCCAGAAAACGGGGACTTTTGGGGAAAAATATCCTGGGTTCCGGTTTTGACTATGACGTTCATATCAGCCGGGGCGGCGGCGCCTTTGTGTGTGGTGAATCCACCGCTTTAATGGCGTCGCTTGAAGGAAATCCGGGCCGGCCCCGGGCAAAATATATTCATACCGTTGAAAAGGGTTTTCGAGAAAACCCCTCGTTGTTAAACAATGTGGAGACCTGGGCCAATGTGCCGGTGATCATCAATAAAGGCGCCGATTGGTTTGCTTCCATCGGGACGGAGAAGAGCAAAGGGACCAAAATATTTTCACTTGTGGGAAAAGTGGTCAATACCGGTTTGGTGGAAGTCCCCATGGGAACGAGCTTAAGAACCATTATTTATGACATCGGCGGCGGAATACCCAAAAAGAAGAAGTTCAAAGCGGTTCAAACCGGCGGTCCTTCGGGCGGATGTATCCCTGAAAAGTACTTGGATTTGGGCGTCGACTTTGATGAGCTGACAAAAGTCGGCTCCATGATGGGTTCCGGCGGTATGATTGTCATGGACCAGGATACCTGCATGGTGGATGTAGCCCGATATTTTCTCGATTTTCTCAAAGAAGAATCGTGTGGCCAGTGCAATCCCTGTCGTGAAGGGATCAAACATATGCTGGAGATTTTAACGGACATTTGTGCTGGGAACGGAAAAGAAGGGGACATCGAGCTTTTGGAAGAGATCGGTGACATGGTGGCCAAAGCCTCCCTTTGCGGCCTGGGAACTTCGGCGCCCAATCCGGTACTCACCACCATCCATAATTTTCGTGATGAATATGAAGCCCATATAAGGGATAAGAAATGTGCGGCCGGCGTCTGTAAACCGCTTTTTTATTATGAAATTGATGAAGAAAAATGTACGGGTTGCACATTATGCGCGAAAAAATGCCCTGAAATAGCCATTACCGGTGAAAAGAAAAAGGTTCATCATCTGAACCAGGATAAATGTATCAAGTGCGGCATTTGTTATGATGGATGTAAATTCGATGCCGTCGTTATAAAGTAAACATGTTTACAAAATATAACAGGACATAAGAAGGTTAACCCTATGATCAGTTTCACGCTCAACGGAAAAACAGTCCAGGGAAAAGAAGGGGAATATCTCCTTAAAGTTGCTGAAGAGTATGGGGTTGAGATCCCGACGTTGTGTTATCATAAGGCTCTGGAGCCTGCCGGCATGTGCCGTCTGTGTACCGTGGAGATGCACTACGGCGGACGTGTCAAACATGTCACTGCCTGTAATTATCCCATCTGGGAAGGTATGGAGATAAAAACCGACACGGAAGGGATCCACCAGATACGCAAGCTCATCGTGGAGATGTTGCTTGCCCGTTGCCCGAATGTACCTGTCATCAAAGATTTGGCTGATCAATACGGTATAAAAGAGCCGCGGTTCAAAACAGAGGACGACGATTGTATCCTCTGTGGTCTTTGTACGCGAATTTGCGATAAGATGGGGAGCGGCGCCATCAGCCTTACCGGCCGGGGTGTGGAATTTAAAGTTGACACGCCCTTTCATGTCCAGACGGATGTTTGTATGGCCTGTGGCGCATGTGCATATGTCTGTCCCACAGGACATATTACTATCGACAAGATTAAGGAGCACATCACTAGACATACCCTTAAGCCGATTCCTTCCGAATACGAAATGGGACTTAAAGGCCGTAAACCGGTCTATGTGCCGTACGCCCAGGCAGTCCCCAATACACCGGTGATCGATCGCACCCAATGTGTACACTTTAAAACCGGCGGGTGCCAGGTATGTGTCGAGTTTTGCGGAGTGAATGCCATCGATCATACTCAAGAAGATGAAATCGTCGATATTAAGGTCGGATCCGTCATTTTTGCACCCGGTTCCGAACCGTATGATCCTGCAGAGTACGACACCTTTAATTATACCC
>JAHECI010000181.1 GCA_024641825.1 Desulfobacterales bacterium
GCCGCCGGCGACGCCGGTCATAACCACACCGCTGCTCAATGTCGTGGGCATCACCGCCACCAGAAAAATTCCGATGATAACACCGGTGTCCAGGGAGGTCGCCCCGAACAAAGCCCCCACTGCCGGTGAAACCAGGAAAATGACGATCAAAGCGGCAACGATACCCTTTACATCCATGAGCCCGGACCGTATCTGCCTGGCATTCAACGACAATCCGGAAAAAAAGAATATAAGCACAATCACGGCATCGGGCCCCTGATGCATTTTGAACCATTGGCCGATCCCCGAAACAGTTTCGCTCGTATCCGCCACGGTTACGATGAAAACAAGAAGAAGCCCCATCAAAAACCAGTATTTTTTGAGTAAACCCGACACGCTATTGCACCCTCTCCATATTACGAACGTTTCATCCCCCATAAAGGAAATATTGACGGTTTCGTAAAAAGTCTTTTGTGAACGACATCGAGCAAAATCAGACTTTTTACGAGATCATCAATATTGTTTGCATTTAATTTTTCTTTAACATTTCAATGCGTTGAAAAATTCGATTCAAGCAAAAATTCAATCACGCGTGAAGCTCATTTAAAACCGGCGTATTTCATGGTTAACACCCTGTTGTCCCTAAAAATGTTTCCCTTTTTTCTTGCACACATAACAGCTTGAATATGTGAATTCTATAAAAATTACGTTTTCTTTACACAAATATTGTTATATGGTTCCCCGGACCCGAAAAAGTCCTTAAAAAAAGGTTTTTGTCCCGAAAGCTTTAACGCTTTAATATGATTATATTTTTTCTTTTTCGATATTTCGCGTTTTCAGGACCGATTCTCATATACTGACAGCACCCGCATAAATTGATCTTGATGAGATTTATTTATAACCATCAACGAGGATTCGAAAAAACGCATCCGTAAATCTATATTCCACCACATATTGTATTAACACCGCCAAAATAATACCTTCCATTGTGTTTTTTCCTTTACAAGCAGATGATTTCCTGCTATTTTTTTTGGGATTAGACGTTGCACAAAATATGGGGAACGGCAGACAAATATTACAGGAGATTTAATTGCATGAAACTTAAAAAGCTGGAAATAAACGGATTTAAATCCTTTGTTGAAAAAACCAGTGTTCAATTTCCTCCGGGTATTTCTGCGGTTGTGGGTCCCAATGGTTGTGGCAAAAGCAATATTGTAGATGCAATAAAATGGGTTATGGGAGAGCAAAGTGTAAAGCAGCTCCGGGGAAAATCCATGGAAGACGTAATTTTTTCAGGTTCCAACGGAAAACCGGCATCGAACATGGCAGAGGTTTCACTGATCCTTGCCAACGACAACGGCACTGCCCCCGAAGAACTTAAAGATTTTACCGAAATCATGTTAACCCGGCGTCTTTACCGGTCCGGAGAAAGCAACTATTTCATCAACAAGCAGCCTTGCCGGTTGAAGGACATACATAATGTCTTTATGGGAAGCGGCCTGAGCTCAAAATCCTACGCCGTTATTCAGCAAGGAAACGTCGGTAGAATTACGGATGCCGGACCCGAAGAAAGACGGGTTTTGATTGAAGAGGCAGCCGGAATTACACGGTACAAATCCCGCAAAAAAGAAGCGTTGAGTAAAGTCGGGGCAACCAACCAGAACATTCTCCGGGTTGCCGACATCATCTCTGAAATTAATCGTCAGATGACCGGCCTTAAACGGCAGGCCCGGAAAGCAGAACGTTATAAAAGATACCAGGGACGGATCAAAGACCTCGATATCTACCTGACTCTCCATTATTACGATGAATACACCCGCAACATCGACGAAGCCGATGCGCTGTTAACAGGCCTAAAAGATATTGATATCGAACATTCATCCAAACTGAAAAAACTCGATGCTGAAGTTGAAAAAATCAGGCTCCAGAGAACGGAAAAAAATGAGAAAATCGCCGACCAAAAATCCCGAAAATTCGAAACACAGCGTCATATAGATCGAACCGAAAATGATCTGTCCCACCTCCACGAAGATGTGGAAAGACTCACCGACGAGTTCGGAGAGCTCGAATCTGCCCGAAAAAACCTCGAAGAAAAAAACAGGGCGCTAATGGCCGAAGTCGCCCAGGTTGAAAGCCAAAATGTCAGCCTTTATGATGCAATAAAAACGGCAACGTCGACCATCGAAAAAGAACAATTGGTTGAACGAAAAATAAAAGATCAACTCTCGGCGTTGAATCAAGAACTTGAAACCTGCAAAGCAGACTTAATGGATCTGGTGGCCCGGGAGGCACAATACAAAAACATCTATCAAAACGCCACCAGCAACAAGGAAGGCCTCAAAAGACGCCTGAAAATAATCCGTGAAGAAGAAGCCGCCACCAGCAAAAAGGTCGCCGGTCTCAGGGACAAAAAAAATAAGGCCCAAGCCCAGCTGGATGTACATAAAAAAGAAATCGAGGGTCTGAACGAGCAGATCGACATCGCCCGGAAACACCTCCAAGAAAAAACCAAAGCCCTTGGGGAGCAGGTCAAGATTGTTCAGACGTTGGATATCGAACGAAACAAGGCCAAATCATCCTATACCACTTTAAAGAAAATGGAAGACAATTTCGAGTGGTACAAGGACGGCGTCCGGGCCGTAATGAAAAGACACCGTATCAATAAAGATGCCCTATCATCGAACACTTTAGAAGATAACGGCCATGATGGCATTTTAGGCCTCATGGCGGATATCGTTGAACCGAAACCTACCTATGGAACCGCGGTGGAAGCGGCCCTGGGTGAATCCTTGCAGTACATCCTTACCCAGGATCAAAAGGCCGGTCGCGATGCCATCGACTATCTTCAGACCACCCGGTCGGGACGCAGCGGTTTTATCCCTGTTTCATCGATCAAAAGTACATCGTCAGACCCCAAAACCGGGCCTGATCCACAAAAAAAACTCCTGAACCATGTTTCCGTAAAGCAGGGTTTTGAAAAGATCGCAGAAGCACTTTTGGGGCATGTGGTGGTGACCACCGACATGGAAGAAGCCTTGGCGCTGTTTAACCGCAACGGCGTGCTGCAGACCCTTGTAACCAAAAACGGTGATTTAATCTCCCACCAGGGAATTATGGTCGGCGGAAGCAAAGACAAAATGTCCGGCATCCTGGCAAAAAAGCAGGAGCTCAAGGATGTCAATTCCCAAGTTAAAGATTTAACCCAAAACCTCGATACAGCCCGCCGCGAACAAAAAGACTTAGAGTCTGAGGTTTGGGATATGGAAAGCACGCTGCAAAAATTTCAAGAATCCAAAAATAAAGCGGCACAAGATGAAGTCGAAGCAGAAAAAAACCTATACAGAGCCACGGAAGATCTTAAAAACGTTCTTCGGCATCTTGAAATTGTTCGCCTGGAACACGAACAGCTTCTGGGTGAAGAGAACGATATCAATGAAGAAGTTGCAAAATACAACACGGCGGTGGCCGAGGTCGAAGCGCAAGTCAAAAATGCACAGGTCCTCGTCTCGGAAAAACTGGAACGAATCAGCGTTGTTTCATCTGAGCTGGAAGCGTTCAATCAGAACATTGTGGATCTCAAGCTAAACCTGACGGCGTTGAATGCCAAACTGGAAAACAGCAATAACAGTTTAAGGCGACTCAAAGAATTCGAAAATGACGGGATACACCGAATCGAGCAGCTGGCCAGGGACCTGACCCTCAAACAACAGAAAAAAATCGTTTTAAAAGAAAAAATCAAAGAATTAGAACAGCGGCTTTCCGACCGGTATGCGGATATGAAGGGACTCGAGCAAGCACTTGAAAATGATGAAGCGGATTATCATGAAATCGATGCAAAACTAAAAGAAAGCGGTGAAATTATATCGGTGATTCAAAGCGAACGTGAAGAAACCCTCCAGAAAACACGCCTGCTGGAACTTGAGCAATCCCAGCGACACATCAAACGGGAAAATCTTGCGAATCATCTGCAAGAAAGTTATCACACGCCCCTGCCGGTGCTTAAATCAGAGTTTGACGACTCCGCCATCAACACGAATTTATCCACAGATGCCATCGAAAGCGAACTCGACCGGCTCAGAAAAAAAATTGCACACTTCGATGATGTTAATCTCGGTGCCATAAAGGAATACGAACAACTTAAAGAGCGCTTTGATTTTCTCAATGAACAACGGGATGATCTCGAAAAAGCGGTCCAGGACCTTCACAAGGTCATCCGTAAAATAAACAGGATATCCAAAGAGCGATTTCTTACCACGTTCGATACGATCAACAAAAAGTTGGAGGAAGTATTCCCCCGCCTGTTCGAAGGGGGATCGGCCCGCCTCGTCCTAACGGAACCCGAGGATCCCCTTGAAACCGGCGTGGAATTCATGATACACCCGCCCGGGAAAAAACTGACCCGAATGAGCCTCCTTTCCGGCGGCGAAAAAGCCCTTTCCGCCATCGCGTTGATCTTCTCCATCTTTTTAATAAAACCGGCTTGTTTTTGTCTCATGGACGAAATCGATGCCTCCCTCGACGATACCAATGTTTTCCGATTTAACGATCTATTGCAAATTATCGGAGAAAAATCCCAGATTATCATGATAACCCACAACAAGAGCTCCATGGAATTCGCCGAGACCCTGTTTGGCATCACCATGGAGAAAAAGGGGGTTTCTAAAGTTGTGTCGGTGAACTTTGAGCGGAAAGAGAATTGACGAAAAGGCCGGACCGTCACCCCGACGGGTTCGACGGGAAACTGGGAAACCGGATGATCGATCAAATTCTTCTTGACAAGGAAGACAAAATATTCACAAATAACCCTTTCCTTTAAAAATCAACATTCCTGCACACCGGTATTCCATGGGTTAGGCAGAAACACCAATCCTTAACAAATCACATTGATATTTTTGAGTTGTAAAATTATAGAGATGAACGATTATGGCATTGAACTGGTTCAAAAAAAAGAAAGACAAACAGGAAGCTGCGGCGGTTACCGAACAGGCGCCCGACAACGTTCCGGAAGCATTGAACGCCGAAGACCACCCCGGGGATGAAGCCCTGGATCAGAACAACGGGACAGCGTCCGAAAACAAAGAAAACGAGCCGGCTCCAGCGCCGGATCCCACAGAACCGGACCCCGAGCCGGATCTTCCTGAAAAACCGGGGGGATTTTTCAAACGCCTCAAAAGCGGTCTCTCAAAAACCCGCAAGCTTCTTTCCACCGACATTAACGACCTCTTTGCCGGAAACCGGAAAATCGACGACGAGCTGCTGGAGGATCTCGAAGAGCTCCTGATCACTTCAGACATCGGGGTTCAGACCACCCAGGACCTCATCGAAGCCATTTCCAAAAGATCTTCGAAAATATCCGGTCCCGACGAGCTCAAAGCAACGCTTAAAGAGAAAATTCTGGAATTGCTGAGCCTGGAACCCCCCACCCCTCGAGAAATTACGGATAAGCCCCATGTCATCATGGTCATCGGCGTCAATGGCGTCGGGAAGACCACCACCATCGGAAAACTGGCTTCCAGAGCTGCGTCTTCGGGGAAAAAAGTGATCCTGGTCGCCGCCGATACTTTCAGGGCGGCGGCAATAGAACAGCTCGACATATGGTCCCAGAGAGCCGGCGTTGACATCATAAAGCATAAAGAAAATTCGGACCCGGCCGCTGTTTCATATGACGGGATTGAAGCTGCTGTTGCCAGGAATGCGGATATGGTACTGGTCGATACCGCAGGCAGAATTCACACAAAGGTCAATCTGATGGAGGAGCTCAAAAAGATTAAGCGGACCATTTCAAAAAAACTTCCCGGCGCTCCCCATGAAGTTCTGCTGATTCTCGACGCCACCACCGGTCAGAACGCCCTGTCCCAGGCCAAACTGTTCAACGATGCCATCGAGGTCACGGGAATCGCCCTGACAAAACTCGATGGAACCGCCAAGGGCGGAATCGCCGTCAGTATTTGCAGCACCCTTGAAATTCCGTTGAAATATATCGGCGTCGGCGAAAAAATCGAAGATCTCCAGGAATTTGATCCGGTTCAGTTTGTGGACGCACTATTTTAGAAAGAATCCGGGTCAATAGGTTATATCAAATCCGCTGAACTCACCCATATAATCCTCCCATTCAACATCTACATGTGCAACCTTTGCAATGGGCGGTCCCTGCTTGCACCATTCAAGAACCGACAGGACGTTCTTCTCATCCCCTTCAAACACGGCTTCAACGTTCCCGTCTCGTTTGTTCCTCACCCACCCGAAAACACCGTGTCTTTCTGCTGCGCGATGGGTCTCCAGTCTAAAGAAAACCCCCTGGACCCTGCCGGCAATGACGGCATGCGCTCTGACTTTTTTTTCCATTTCCACCTCCCCGGGAACTTCTGATTGTCGACGGATGATTGCGAATGGTTTTTTTCTTTGAAGCTGGTCGAGTCAATGGAGCTTCAGGTGTGATTGAATTCTTGACTGGAAGCTATCTGAGTGAATTAGGGATCGTTTTGAAAGAACCCTTGGTGGTTTAATTTAACGATGAAACTCCCTTTTAAAGCAGAGCCCTTTATTAACAGCCCGAGCAGGTTCTTTCATTACGAGCCCTTATTCACGAGTTCTTTCAGCAAAAATTCAATCACACCTGAAGCGGTAATGTCTTCAAAAGGCTCGATGTTCAGAAATCAGTTTTTATTTTACCCCT
>JAHECI010000182.1 GCA_024641825.1 Desulfobacterales bacterium
TTCACATGGCTACAGCTCTCTATTCGAATGTCGGCCTCTTGGAAACGATCTTCCACGTATTTTTGAAGGCTTTTTTTCTTGATCGCCAAAACCAACCGTATCAGCATGGTGTCGATCCCCCCTAAAAAAAGAATTAAAATACCGATTATTAATCCTTCATATAATGTTGGCTCGCAGTTTTCAAGCATATATTTTAAAATATTAAAATATAAATATAAACTATATGTTATGGTCGTTTTTGAGCCCGTTGAAAAACATTTTTTCGGCTAATAAATATGAGAGTTTCATGTTTTAAGATAATTTTACCCGTCAATTTTTCGGCATTTCATTACCTATTATTGTTTTTTAAGTATTTTTTTGCTTGTTTCTCATTATTTCGGCATTTTATTGCCTATTTTTATCGGCTGCTTTAGACTTCTTCCGGAAACATCATAATTTATTCAATTATTATAATTGGTTATCCATGCATTTGATGTTGGCATAAAATATGCTTAAGTGTCATCGATATTGATGTGAATAAAATCTGCGTTTAGGTCGATTGCAAACCTAACACCCTAAGAAACAATTAGAACATAAGGAGAAAAAATTCAATGAATCAAGTTGCAATAATAAAAAATCCTTTGGAATCA
The DNA here is from genome assembly GCA_024641825.1 of Desulfobacterales bacterium. GTDB lineage: Bacteria > Desulfobacterota > Desulfobacteria > Desulfobacterales > UBA11574 > JAAXQD01. The sequence goes on from JAHECI010000182.1 coordinate 630, forward strand.
GAGTCCATTGGACAGGTGTTGGCGCCGGATCTTCAGCCCTTCTGGGGAATCGCCTCTGCCATCGATATTTATAACTGTGACCCGGATAAAATCCGGGACGACAAAACCATTCGCAGATTCGTGGTCGAACTGTGCGATTTCATCGAAATGAAACGCTTCGGGGAGACCCAGGTCGTCCATTTCGGTGAAGACGAACGCGTGGAAGGCTATTCGATGGTTCAGCTGATCGAAACTTCCCTAATTTCGGCCCATTTTGCCAATCTCTCCAATACGACCTATCTGGATGTATTCAGCTGTAAGGCGTATGATCCGGAAAAGGTCCGGTATTTTGCCCAGAACTTTTTCGGCGGAAGCCACAGCATTCTAAACGTGACCATGAGGCGTTAATATGGATTCGGTGCGCGTATTTCAAGATCCTGATGTTTGCCAAGAGCTCTGGGAACGATTTTGGCCCAAAGCGTGTATTTTCGATCTGTGGCCGGTGAGAGCCTGTTTTATGAAACACTACCAGCGCCCGCCGTTTTTTATTTTGGCGGACGGAGGTCACCGGGAATCTCGTCTTTTGGCCCTCTCCTGGATCGAAGAGGAAGGGGTCTTCGGCCACTTCCCCGGAGAAACATGGCAGGGAAAAACCTGGCTCGAACAGAATAAAATCCCTGGAACCGGCAGACAATCCCTTCAAAAACTGATGGACAACTTGCCGGAAAAGTGTTTCATTCGTTATCTTGACGGGGATTTTCTTCCCTCTTGGGAACGACCGGTTTCCATAGATGAGATCGGCTATCTCTTTTTTCCGAAACAGTATAACTTTTCATTTGAAAATTACAAAAGCGAGTTTTCAAGAAAATCCCGCAAGAAGATAGAACGGGAAATAAATCAACTTCATGGGCAAAAAGTCGAATTTCGTCACAACCACATGGCCGATATAAGCCGGATGTTTGAGATGAACCTTTCGGCGTTCGGAGAGATGTCATATTTTCATGACCACCGGTTTTTTAAAGCTTTTGTTGATCTTATAGCCTTTCTCGATCAAAACAATCTTCTTCGGGTAACGTCGGTAACCATCGGCGGCCGGCTGGCGGCCGTGGATGTGGGCGCCCTATGGAAAAACACCTATACGGTCATTGCCGGCGGGACAGATCCCGGCTTTCCCGGGGTCGCCAAACTGATCAATTTTCACCATATCGAATGGGCATGCCACCAGCGCCTGGACGTGGTGGATTTTCTCTGTGGAGATTTCAACTGGAAGTCGAAATTCCGTTTGCACCCGCGTCCCTTATATAAAATATGCACAACGGAAGTTGATGCCCCAGCCGAATTTGATGCCAAAGAGAAGGTGCAGGCCTGTGCCGTCTGAGACGCGTGTGATCGTGGTGGGTACGACCCCTGATTATGTTGACTGGATCCGGCGGACGTGTCCCGAAAGAGCCCTTTTCATCACCGATCCAATTGTTCGGTCCACTGCAAAGGAGCCGGCCCCCGAACCCCATGAGGAAATTCAGTGCGAACTGGCCGATATCGAACACGTTCGGAAGGCGGTGGTGCGCCACTTGAAACGTTGGGATATGCGGGTGAACGGCGTCGCCTGCTTTGACTGCGAATCCATGGCCTTGTCAGCGCTGCTCGCCCAGGATTTTTCGGCAGATTTTCCGTCTTCATCCGCCGTCAACAACTGCCGGGACAAGCTCATCTCAAAAATCCTCTGGCAGCAGAACGGAATCTTAAGCCCTCGAATTGCGTCGGTCCGTCACGTGGAAGACGCAACCGCTTTTTTTTCAGCCCTGGGTGGGGATTGCGTGCTCAAGCCCCTTTCCGGCAGTGGCAGCGAACTGGTTTTTCTTTGCAAAACCGAACAAGAATGTCGCCGGGCATTCACCGTCATTCAAGACGGTCTGCAACAGCGAAAAAACCACCGCCTTTACAAGGGAGTGTCTGGAGATTCGCCCCAAATAATTGTCGAAGAGTTCGTCGATGCTCCCGAGTTTAGCTGTGATTTTTTCCTGGACCATGATGCGGTTACCCTTATCCGCCTGGCGCGCAAAATTCCTTCATCTGACGGACCGTTTGGCACCACCATGGGGTATGAGCTTGTCGACGCCTTGCCCCAAGGGATCGATCTTGGAAAATTTTGTGGTTATCTGGCCCAAGGCGCCGGTGCCCTTGGAATTAAAAGATCCATCTGCATGGTCGATTTTATGGTTCACAACGGCAAAATTGTTCTCCTTGAAATTGCGCCCCGACCGGGGGGTGACTGTCTTCCGGCGCTGATCCGCAGCGCACTTCAATTGGATATCCTCGCCCTGACCCTTGACGTGGCCCAGAAGCGTCCCCTGCGTATCAGCCCGTTCCGGCCGTCCCAGCCCGTTGTGGGCTTGCGGATCCATGCCCGTCAGGGCGGCATTTTCAGACGCATCAACTGGGCGGCCTTAGAAGGAAACCCCCGGATCAAAGAAATCAATGTGGTGCGGCACGCCGGGGATATCATCCGCATGCCCCCCGAAGATTACGAATCTTTCCTTCTGGGAAACATCATTTTCATTCCAGAAAACAAAATGGCTCTCAGGAGCGAATGCCGGCGACTCTTGGACAGCCTCGCCGTGGAGATTGAATCGACATGACCTACGTAACGCCAGAAAACGATGACACATCCATCCATACTGAAGAAATGCCGTTCCTTCCGCCCGAGGAACTGATTCCCTTTGTGGAACACTATTTCCGCCGTCGGGAAGCCTATCTGCAGCAACTTAAAAACCACCCCTCTTTCTTATACGTTTTGGAGCCAAACGTATTGATCGAGCGGGCCGATCAGTTTCGGACAGCCTTTCGCAGCGTACTGCCCGACTCGGCCTTCTATTACGCCGTCAAAAGCAACAATCATCCTGAAGTCGCTCGAACCCTTTTGAAAGCAGGTTTCGGGCTGGATGTGTCCAGCGGTTTGGAGTTGCAGATGGCCCTCGATTTGAACGCCAAGGAAATTATTTTCAGCGGACCCGGCAAAACGCCCGGAGAGCTTCAGTTGGCTGCACGAAACAGCGATCGGGTGACAGTCCTTCTGGACAGTTTCAACGAACTGCATCGATTGGAAACGGTTGCCGAATCCACAAAAACAAGGGTAAACGCCGGTGTGCGACTGACCACCAATCCCAACGGCTTGTGGCGAAAGTTCGGAATACTGCCGGATCAACTCATCGAATTCTGGCAAACCGCCCGGACATGTTCCCATGTATCTCTAAACGGAATTCAGTTTCATACCAGCTGGAATCTAACGGCAACCGCCCAAACCGATTACATCGGCTTTCTGGGTAAGTTGCTGTCCGAAATGCCGGACAATCTCAAGGAAAATCTGACGTTCATCGACGTTGGCGGCGGGTACTGGCCGAAGCAGGGCGAATGGCTTCACCCCTCAACAGGGCCACAAGCGATGCTTCAGAAGATGGACAAGCGCACCCCCGATGTATCAAAGGCTCACCATCAATGTCCCGCCGAACCCATTGAAGTTTTTGCTCAAAAAATCGGCCAGGCCATACAACGCCATATCTTTCCCGTGACGGCGTGTAGAATTTTCTTTGAACCCGGCCGCTGGATCTGCAACGACTCCATGCACCTGCTGATGACCGTCGTCGACCAAAAGGGAACGGATCTGGTCATCACGGATGCCGGCACCAACGCCATCGGCTGGGAACGTTTTGAAACCGATTATTTTCCCGTCCTGAATTTGACGCGGCCGGCTCTGACAGAAAAACCCTGCTACATCCTCGGCTCTTTGTGCACCCCCCATGACGTATGGGGATACAGCTATTTCGGACAAGACATACGTGTGGGCGACGTGCTCATGATCCCGACCCAGGGGGCTTACACCTATAGCCTTCGGCAGAATTTCATCAAGCCCATCCCCGAGGTCGTGATCATTTAGGGGTTGCCAACTTGGCCGGTCTTTTTTTTCTCTTCTTTCGGGGTTCAATGACGAGCAGATTGTCGTCGTAGGTCACAATTCCAAGCATAATGGAACAGACCAGGCGATAGATGTTGACCTCATAATGCTGATGTGAAGACAGCGGGTTTTGCTTAAACGGATCAGCAATGAGAACATTGCGCGACACCTTGTCATACCCGGCAAGCACCACAAAGTGTCCGGTCGATTCTCCGCGAACATCATCGTGAACAAGATGATGCCCCTCAACATATTCACGAGAGGAATTATAAAGGTAGGTCGCGTTTAAACCCGTCAGGATCGGCACTTCCCGTTTTAGATACCTTCGGATTAGGCCCGGCGCAAGATCTTCAAACCGAAGCCGGCCGCCGAGTTCCAGAAATTTTAGATACGCATTTGTCGCGGTGTTAAACAAAGAATCACGATTCTTGTATCGGAGCTGTAAATTGAGTTTCTCGGAAATATCGGGACCTTTGGAGACAAACCATGTGGGATCAAAAAGCCGAAGATTGTAAGTATAAATCGTTGCCTTATAGCCCCGCCCCAAGGCATGACAGGCAAGATAAACAGCCAGCGTGCCGCCTCCTTCTAAATCAATCACCTCTGAAATAACCTGGTTTAGGTCAACTGGATCATCAAAATAGCGATATATTGCATGAAGGCAGGTGGGACCGCAGGTTGTATCATCCGGTTGTCGACGTATGTCTAAATATAGTTTCAAATTCCTCTATATGCGGCTGAAGTTAAATTTAATTCTCGGCGCTCCCCATCGTCCGGACAATCTGAGAATCGCGTTAAGCCCTGGCGTTGCTTATTGAAGAAAAGCCCCGGACAACCTCTGCAAAAAGGATGTGGAAGATTTTAATAAACCTCATCCAGAGTATATAAGAACGATTTGAAATAACAAGCAAATTAAGTTTTGACTTGACTTGAATAGATTCATACATAGATTGATACTGTTATTAATACAAATAAAAGGAGATCATTGTGGAAAAAGTTGAAAACGGTATTTTTGTTAGTGTAGACTACAAAGGAACATTGGAAAACGGAGAGGTGTTCGACACCAGCCGCGGACGCCAGCCGCTTGAAATACAAATGGGTGCAAAGCAGTTGATCAAGGGATTTGAAAATGAACTCATGGGGATGGCTTTGAACGAAAAAAAAGTCTTTACCCTTGCACCGGAAGACGCATACGGACAAAGAGATGAAAGCCTAACGCGTTCCTTTCCCAGATCGGAAGTTCCCCCTGAAATGAACCCCCAGGTCGGCATGACCATCGGTCTCACCACTCCGGAAGGACACCAGGTGCCCGCTCAAATCGTTCATCTGGATGACGAAAAATTGACCATGGATTTAAATCACCCCCTGGCCGGCGAATCGTTGACGTTTGAAATTGAAGTCGTGGGCATCAGCACCACCCCGACCCAGAAGCCCATGTCCTGCGGTTCCGGATGTGATTGTTCTTCGGGCTGCGATCAGTAAACCCGACGTTTAAAAGGGTCCCGACTTTCGGGACCCTTTGTTGGTCTATTCTTACTCCAGAGGGGTCAACAATTATTTCCAGGGGATTCGACGCGGTCGGTCCAAGGGAATTGACGGATCGTTTGACCGATGTGGCGCGTCAGAGCAATTTCCCCTTTATCGATCCGAACTGTATGGCAAATACACCTCACGGAAGTTTGATTCTAATAGTTCCACATCACATACCCAAATATTTTTCCAGTGAAACACAGGAACCCACCAACTTTTTTAAAGGGTATTTTGAGTCTTGCCCCAAGACTGAGTTAACCATTGGAATGTGTATTTTGGGGACATATTTTATCGTCTATGTGTCACGTTTGAATAGGACCTTTTACAGATTAACCGTTACTTTAATTAATTTGCATAACTCATTAATAAACAGGGGCATATTTCAAAAGTTTTAAGATATCAGATTTTCTGTTTTGACTCTCGGATGCTTTCTTTTACCTTCTATGGACACGTCTCTATCTCCCAACAGCTTTGTCACAATTTCATAAATATTGGCAAAAGCATGGCTTGACTGGTCCAGCGTTATCAAAGAGACCATGTCGGAAACCAT
>JAHECI010000183.1 GCA_024641825.1 Desulfobacterales bacterium
ATCCGGCAGCATCAGTTCAACAAGGTCGAGCTGGTGAAGTTCACCCGACCGGAGACGTCTTATGACGCCCTCGAGACCCTCTTAAGCAATGCCGAACAAATATTAAAAACCCTCGGGCTTCCGTATCAGGTTATCAATCTGTGCACCGGCGACCTGGGCTTTTCTGCAGCAAAAACCTACGATATTGAAGTATGGATGCCCGCCCAAGGGGTCTACAGAGAAATTTCGTCGTGCAGCAATTTTGAAAGCTTTCAGGCCCGGCGGGCAAACATTAGATTCAGAAGAAAAGGGCAAAAAGGGACAGAACTTGTCCATACCCTCAACGGATCGGGTCTTGCCGTGGGACGGACCTTTGCCGCAGTGCTTGAAAACTTTCAACAGGCTGACGGATCCGTGATTATTCCCGAAGCCCTAAGACCCTATATGGGGGGAATGGAAAGACTCGTACCGTGAAACCAGAAAATTTTCCAAAAGAAATTCGAAACTTTATAATTCCCCAGCATGAGGGCGAACTGGTTTATCGATGCCTGGGCTGTGGTCAACAATACGGAATTGATAAATTACTCTATACCTGCCCGGATTGTGCACAAGTACTTCTCATTTACGACCTCAATTTCGAGGGTTTAAAAAAGATTCCCGGAGAGCTCTGGCGAAAAATTTTTGACTATCGCAAGATGCTGACCATTCCAGCGTTAAAGGGGATCTATCTGTATCATGAATTTATCGGACCGGTGATACCTCTCGACTCGGTGATTTATCTGGGGGAAGGACACACACCCATTGTCGAGGCAAATGGTTTTTTGCAACAGAAAGCCGGTGTCAGATTCTACTTTAAGAATGACGGTCAAAACCCCAGCGCCTCCTTTAAGGATCGGGGGATGGCCAGTGCCTTGAGCTATATCCATTTTTTGGTTCAAAAAGGTCATGTTTCCGATGTATTGGCCATATGTGCGTCAACCGGCGACACCTCCGCTGCTGCGGCCTTATATGCGTCCTATCTTCAACCCCATGTTAAGTCTGCCGTGCTTCTTCCCCACAAGAAGGTCACCCCCCAACAGCTGTCTCAGCCTTTGGGAAGCGGTGCTGCCGTTTTCGAGATTCCAGGTGTTTTTGACGATTGTATGAAGGTTGTTGAAGCCCTGTCGGAAAATTATAATGTGGCACTTCTCAACTCTAAAAATGCCTGGCGGATACTTGGACAGGAGTCGTATTCGTATGAAATTGCCCAATCCTTTGAATACGACATGGAAGATAAAGTGGTGGTTGTACCCATTGGTAACGCCGGCAATATTACCGCTGTGATCAGCGGGTTTTTAAGATTTTATGAGACCGGTATCATCACGTCTTTGCCGAAAATATTGGGCGTTCAGTCTCAACACGCCAACCCTGTTTACCGATATTACCTCGAACCGATTGCTGCGAAACGAAAGTTTAGACCGGTGACCGTCAAGTCCAGTGTTGCCCAGGCAGCCATGATCGGGAATCCGGTTTCAATGCCGAGGGTGATTCATCTGGTGGATGTGTATAACCGGATATCGGACAAGCAGAATGTATTTTTTGTGGAGGTTTCTGAACAGTCCATCATGGACTGGGAACTTTTGGCCAACCGGAACGGACATATTGCCTGTACCCACGGCGGAGAATCTCTTGCCGGCCTGGTAAAAGCGCGCAAACAGAAAATTGTGGGAAACAATGATGTCGCCGTGGTCGATTCCACCGCCCATGCACTCAAGTTTTCAGGGTTTCAGGAAATGTATTTTGAAAAAAGCTTTCCTGAAGAATTTGGCATTGTTCCGGACCCGGCACTTATGAATGCCCCTGTTTACGTTCACCCAAAGGATCTTCCGAATGTCCCTGCTCCCGGGAAACCATTGCAGGGTGCAGCGTTCGATAATTTTGTCGAACGGATATCCGAGGAGGTCGCAACGCGTTTGAGTCTCAAAAAGGTGTTGAAGGCATGAAGACCCAAGACGTGTGTTTAACATCCGTCTGTTGCTCGATACTCATTTTAGCATGTCTGATTGTTATCCGTCCCGCGTATTGCGCTTTTATAAACAAGAACTACGTTGTCCGCTACGACAGGGGCAGGGACATCCTCTGTGATCCGTATGTTGTAAAAAAAAATGATTGGATCTTTAAACTTTTCAGACAAAAAGGGGAGATTTCCCACAAGGATTATCCGGAATTTTTACGGATATTCAAACGATTGAATCCCCACGTTCAGGATGTCGACAGAATTCGCCCGGGACAGCAGATTCTGATTCCCCTTAAAAAAGTCACCCGGGATCCTCTGTCGGAACAATCCCCGGAGATTGTTACCATTCCATTTCTAGCCGATTCCCGCATGTCTGAAGCCCTTGAAAAGTATTCGTCCCCATATCGGGTCCAAAAAGGGGATTTTATTTCCATGCTTATTTCCAAACAGTTTGAAGGGTATGGTACCCAAGCCTATGAACAGGGGATGAAATTGTTCAGGGTGATGAATCCCAAAATTAAAAATTTGAACCACATTTATGTGGGACAGGTGATCCGGATCCCTGATCCAAAAATTCAAAGCCAGCCATGGTATCCGTCTCTGTTTGATCCGCCGGCCCAACATGGCAAAACAGCCGACATCGGCCCTTTGATCATCGCAGATCAGAAAACACCCCTACCCACCCTGGCAAAAGATACAGAGAAACAGACAGAATCTCCGTTATCCGAGGTCGCTTGGGCCCTGGATGCTAAATTTTTTAATAAAGGTGTTTACTACTTTCCCCGTCTGGGTTGGGAAGATGCAAAGGTCGATCTTTCCCGGTCCCCTTTCATGGAACTCAGAGACGGCACCCGGGTGTTCTTTCCAATGAATGCCGACCATCAGGCTTCGGAAATTAAAATGGCCGAATCTTTTTGGAAAGATGTGCATATTGTCACAACAGGACCCGGGGATTCTGTGGAACAAATCTTTGATGCTGTTTTGGGCGGCTTTGAAAATAAAATTTTGAAGAACCGTCTGTCTATATCAGACCATGGGGTGGAGATCGACGTCCGGGGCATGTGGATCATGGAACGCCCCGAGCCGTCCGAGGAAGAAAAGCGATATCTTTGCATAACACTTATCGATGGCCAAAAAGAGCGGACACCCACGTCCATTGTCCGCTACCTGGACCAAAATAATATTGTTGTCAAAGAGGTTGTCAAAGGGAGAATTTCCGCCGCCCAAGAATCGAAGACGCCCCCCTACAAGGGAACGCCCAAGGATATACGGACCCTCAACGCTTCGAATCATAAAATGTTTGTCAGCGATTTTCTGGGAGCCATGGGGTATCGATACCAACCCAACGAGACGATTTCATTCGAATATGCAGGGATTCCCATTGAGGCGGCTTCAAATCTTGCCACCCATGACAGCGGCACGTCCTTTCTTATCGACTTCGGAGAATTTTATGGTGATGCGGTTAATGCCATAAAGAAATCGGGACACAACATCATCCAGATAAAAGACAGTGAACCGTTGGATGCGATCTCGGCGAGGCTTCTCGCTGCTATGGGTGTTTCCTTCACCGAGAACCCTAGTTTTTTGGCTGCCAAGAGATCCGCCGGACACAACACCACCCTCACCATCCCCGGGTTTTTGATTGACGAGGCCCATATGCCGGAGACGCTTTTGGCAATGGTTCCGCTGCATGACGGGGTGGTTGAGTTTTTGGCAAATAACGGGATAAAAATCATGATGGTTACCTTGAATGACCATCGGATGGACCCGACACCATTTTGATGAATTCATAAAAGGACAGTTCGAGCTGTGGGGTGTTACAAGGTAAAAAAGATGCAGACCTTTCGACGTGGATGGATATTTTTTGCGGTGATGGCAATTTGCATCGCAGGGTGTACGTCAACCTTGCAGGTACGAAAACAACAAGGGGAGGCGGCACGGAATTTGGGCGAAGTATACTTTGCGCAGAGGAACTATTCAGAAGCGCTGAGGGAGTTTCTGAAAGCCGAATCCCTTTATCCGGACGACCCTTTTCTGCAAAATGACCTGGGCCTCACTTACAAAGCCAAAAAAAAGCCGGATCTTGCCATCACCCACTTTAAAAAAGCCTTGGCCCTTAAACCCGATTACGCTTCTGCCAGAAATAACCTGGGGACCGTATACCTCGACAAGGGGGAATGGGATACGGCCATCGCGTATTTCAAAGAGGTCGCAGGAAACCTGGTCTATGCTTCCCCCCACGTTCCCCTATCGAATCTGGGATGGGCGTACTATAACAAGAAGGCATACGAACCCGCTGAAAAATATTACCTCAAGGCCCTTGAAATCGCACCGAAATTTATCAATGCGCTGCGGGGTCTCGGCCTGACTTACATGGCCATGGGAAGGATTCCGGAAGGTGTTGAAATACTTGAAAGTGCCGTAAAAGAGTATCCTCGCAACGCCCTGTTATATTTCGATCTTGGCACCGGGTACACGGCGTTGCATGACCATGAAAGCGCGCTGAATGCGTATCAAAAAGTCGAAGAACTTGCGCCCAAAAGTACGCTGGCCCGGCAAGCGGAGAAAGCGGTTCAAAAAATAAAGCATTTAGAGTAAAAAAGATGGGTTACTTCTGGGCACCCATCTGTTGGAGCTGAACGATTCTGGGGGCGATAAATATCAAAAGCTCTTCTTTTTTGCCCTCTTTCTTTTCTGTTTTAAAAAGCCAGCCGAGAACCGGTACTTTATTCAGAAATGGAACGCCGCTTTCACCCGTGGCGTTTCTCGTTTTTCTGATGCCCCCGATAATGACCGTATCCCCGTCATCCACCAGCAATTCGGTATAGGCCTCCTTGGTGGTAAATGATACCTCATTGTTGATAACCTCTCCGATTTCATTGTTTTTTATGGTGATTTTCATTGTAATGCGGCTGTCGGGGGTCACATGGGGGGTCACCTCCAGTTCAAGGGCGATGTCTTTCCATTCTATGACGGTATTCCCGTCAGGATCCAGCTTGTTATACGGATAGGCCAATCCCTGTTTGATCTTGGCCGGTTTGTTGTCCAGGGTTAAAATTTTCGGAGCGGAAACGATCTTCACCGTTCCTTCGGACTCCGATGCCTTCAGCCTTGCATCCAGTACTCGGAATTGGTCGCCCACCAGCCTTGAAAATTGAATCCCGATTTCGCCTTTAGAGGACGTGGGCGGGTTGGTTGCGCTCATATCGTAGCCTAACGATGAAGTGCTACCGGTTTTTTCACCGGCGACCGCCCAACTTGTACCGAATTCTCGGGTGAAATTGTCGGAGGCTTCGACAATCCTGGCCTCGATAATGACCTGGGGCGTTACCTTGTCGATTTGCTTGACGATTTCTTTGGCTTTTTGTATTTTTTCAGCCACATCCGTGATGATAATTTGATTGTTGCGTTCATCAACGCTGATGGTGCCCCGTCCTTCGGTGAGGATAATCTGGGGTAACACATCGGCTTTAGCATTGGCATAGTTCACCGGAATGTATTCTGTCAACAGGGGTTCCTGGGCCTTTTTTTGGTCCTCAAGTTTTTGGGTGGCCGTGATTTTTGCCTGCCGTTCCGTTTCTTCCAATTTGAGGGTGTTAAGGGTCGCAATGCGAATGATGTCTCCTTCGAAAGCCATCCCCAGCCGGTTCATCCTCAGAATTATGTTAAGGATCTGATCCCAGGGCACCGGCGTGTCAAAGGCCAGGGTCACTTGTCCGGACACATCTTTGTCGATGGCGAAGTTTTTTCCGCTCACATCCATTAAGATGCGAAAAACATTTTTAATGTCGGTTTCGAAAAAATTGATAGCGATCTTTTCGCCGGTGTATTTTGCGGCTTGCGGTTTGAATTTTGTGTGTTCAGACGGTCTGGGTGCCGGGGCGTCTGTTTTATCAACCCCTTGTGACATAACGTTTTTCCAGGGGGGAAGCCCGGCGGTGTCCAGGGGCCTGGGGGGCACGGAAGAGGCTTCAAAATGAACCAGAATCAGGTTGTCCGTCTGTTCGATAAAATAGGGCACAGAATCCCTTAGATCGATGGCAAACCCGGACGTATTTTTCATGGCCGGGGTCTGGAAGGGGGTTATCCGATCCACGGCACTTTGAAAACGTGTGGTAACCAATGGCCGTTGACGATAGTCCGGAAGCTTTGAAGGATAAAGATTGAGGAGGAGTTTTTTATCGCTGATTTTCTTCAGATCGTATTTCACCGGGGTCGTGGTTCCGATAATAATCGTCGATTGGCCGGCTGTTTCACTGGAAAAATCGATTCGATTAATCCATGCCGGAGAATTTTCTTTGACGTCCGATGGGGCGATTTCACGGGTTTTTGTTTGAGCCGTTAATATCTTTTGATCAGCGGCGGCAGGTTGTTTTTCATGGGCCATGGACGTGTCCCCGGCCGGTTCTTCTTTTTCTAATTCCGGTTTGGGGGAAACCATCCCGGCCGGTATTTTTTTGAATACTATTTTAAGAGCGGTATCTTCGCGGACGACTTCGTATGAAATATCTTTTTTTAATGAGATTTCAATTTTGGATGCATGGGTCTTGGCCGCTAGTTCAGAAGATGTGATCCCGGCGACAATATCGCTCTCCGGTGAAAAATTCGATTGGATATTGCCCAGG
>JAHECI010000184.1 GCA_024641825.1 Desulfobacterales bacterium
ATGGGAAAATTTTGACAAATTTATGAAAAAAAACCTTTGACAACATTTATGGCTGATGTTATAGACCGCCGTGTTTAAAATACGATAAAAAATGAGTGGTCGTAATTTTTAAAAAAATGCACTAACAGGTTTCAGCTATGGGGGGTCCATTGATGAAGAAGTCCGGTTCGAACCTGAAAAATCCATTCTTTCCCACGCGTTTCCTTTCCGTTTTCCTTTCCGTATCTTTATTCTCCTTCAAAGGCGTTGCCATGGGTGCCGGCGGCGTTACGGTGATTCCCGACGGATCGCTTTTTGTCCAGATCGCAAATTTTCTGATTATCATATGGGCATTGAACGTCATTTTATACAAGCCGATCCGAAAGATACTCATCCAAAGGAAAGAAAAAATTTCAAGCCTTGAGCAAAATATCGAAAAATTGAACCAAGATGCCCAAGAGAGTGACGATGCTTTTGTTTCCGGGATTAAGACGGCCAGGGGCAAAGGATTGTTTGAAAAAGAGGCCTTGATAAAAGAGGCGACCGAGGAAGAAAGGAAAATAATCGAAGAAATTAATCAAAAGGCTCAAGCAAATCTTGCCGAGATCCGCGTAAAAATCGCAAAGGATGCCGAGGGCGTTCGATCAGCGCTTCAAAAAGAGGTCGATACCTTTGCAAATGCGATCAGTGAGAAAATTTTGGGGAGGGCTGTTTAATGAAGAAAATTTCTGGCAATCGCCTCAAGAGATGGATGTTTAAGAAAGGGCCGGTCATGGTGGTTTTCATGATACTGCTCTTTTTCTGTTTTATGGGGGTGTCCATGGCATCTTCGGAACAGGGGAGCGGGTCAAAAGGATGGATGGCGACGGATACCTACAAGGTCATGAACTTTGCGGTTTTGGCCATCGGTCTTTTCCTTCTGTTAAGAAAGCCGACCGCCCAGGCACTCAATTCCAGGATCAAAGGGATTAAGGATCAACTCGATGAACTGGAAACAAAGAAAAAAACAGCCGAAAAGCAGCTGGCGGAATATAATCAGAAATTTACCCAATTAGAGCAGGAAGCTGAAAAGCTCATCGAAGATTATATCCGGCAGGGGAACGAAGCCAAGGCGAGAATCATCGATGAGGCGAAAAAAGCGGCGGAAAAATTGGAGGAACAGGCCCAACGAAATATTGAGCACGAGTTCAAGCAAGCCAAAGTAAAACTTCAGGAAGAAATTTTGGATAAGGCTCTGGTCAAGACTGAGGAGATCATTAAAAATAAAATTACCGCTCAAGATCAGGAAAAACTGGTGGATGAATATTTAGAGAAGGTGGTGGCATAGTGAAAAATTTGACGATCGCACGGCGTTATGCCAAGGCACTCTTGATCATTGGCAAAGAGGACGGTCAGGCGGAAACCTATGGGGAAGAACTTGACGGATTTACCCAATTAATGGCCAAGGAAGCGGAGCTTGATCTGGCCATTTGCAATCCCCTTTATGCAACGTCAGGGCGTAAGAAGGTTTTGAAGACGATCATTGATAAAGTCGGCATCTCCAAAGTTATGGCATCTTTTCTGTTATTGTTGTTCGACAAGGGAAGGTTTGAGTTTTTAGGTAATATCAATGATTTTTATCAAAAACTGGCGGACGAACTCAAAGGCGTTATGCGGGCCAGTCTGGTATCGGCATCGGGACTTTCATCCGAGACCGTTGAAAAGATCCGTACAACTCTGTCGAAAAAGACAGGTAAAGATATTATCCTGGAAGTGGAGCAGGACCCCGGGCTTATCGGGGGAATTGTTTCCAGAATTGGCGATCTGGTTCTTGACGGTAGTATCAAAACACAATTACTCAATATGAGGGAATCTTTAAAAAGGGGTGAGAGCATATAATGGAATTAAGAGCCGAAGAAATAAGTCAGATCATTAAAGAGCAGATTACGGATTATGACAAAAAAGTCGAGTTGAGTGAAACCGGAACGGTCTTGTCCGTAGGTGATGGTATCGCCAGGGTATACGGCCTGGAGGCGGTCATGGCATTGGAGCTCGTTGAATTTCCCGGCGGAATTCTCGGGCTTGTGCTGAACCTTGAAGAGGATAACGTGGGTGTCGCCATCATGGGCGAAGACATCCACATCAAAGAGGGCGATATCGTCAAACGGACACGCAGAATCGCTCAGGTCCCGGTGGGTGAAGCCGTGTTGGGACGCGTTGTTTCTGCGGTGGGGGAACCTCTGGACGGTAAAGGACCCATCGAGTCCAAAGAGTCCAGCAGGGTAGAGATGGTGGCACCGGGGGTTATTGACCGCAAAAGCGTGCACGAACCGTGTTATACCGGGTTGAAGGCCGTCGATGCCATGACACCGGTGGGACGCGGACAGCGGGAACTGATTATCGGTGACCGTCAGATCGGCAAAACCGCCGTGGCCGTGGATGCCATTCTCGCCCAGAAAGAGACGGACATTTACTGTATTTATGTGGCGTGCGGTCAGAAAAAATCGACGGTTGCCCAGGTCCATGCGATTTTGGAAAAACATGGCGCTATGGAATACACAACGATCGTTGCTGCTTGTGCCAGTGATCCTGCTACGTTGCAGTATGTTGCGCCATACGCGGGCTGCGCCATGGGCGAATATTTCAGGGACAAAGGAATGCATGCTCTGATTATCTATGACGATCTGTCCAAACAGGCTGTAGCCTATCGCCAAGTCTCTCTTCTTTTAAGACGTCCTCCGGGACGCGAGGCGTATCCCGGCGACATTTTCTACAACCACTCTCGGTTGCTTGAACGGTCTTCCAAGTTGAACGATGAACTGGGTGCCGGATCCTTGACTGCTTTGCCGATTATTGAAACCCAGGCCGGTGACGTTTCCGCCTATATTCCCACCAATGTTATTTCCATTACCGACGGACAGATATATCTTGAACCCGCGCTCTTTTTTGCCGGTGTACGACCGTCGATCAATGTGGGACTGTCTGTTTCCCGCGTGGGGGGCGCCGCCCAGGTAAAGGCCATGAAGCAGGTGGCCGGTACGTTGCGGCTCGACATGGCCCAATATCGAGAGCTTGAAGCGTTTGCGGCATTTGGCAGCGATCTCGACAAAGCCACCCAGAGGCAGCTGACCCGAGGTGAGCGTCTGGTGGAAATTTTAAAACAACCCCAATATCAGCCACTGGCCATGGAAAAACAGGTTTCGATCCTGTTTGCCGGAACCCGGGGATTTCTAGACAAGTATCCGGTGGGTGTGCTGGCCAAGTACGAGGCGGGACTTTACACATTCCTTGAAGACAGATATTCGCAGCTTTTTGAAGGCCTTAGGGAGAAACAAGCGTTTACGGAAGATCTCGACAAGCTGATGACCGAGGCGTTAACGGCCTATGATGCGGAATTTCAAGATACGATTAAATAGCTGAGGTTATGGTTTTTGTTGGAAATTCGGCCAAGGCTGAAAAAGTACGTAAATAACCTCAAACAGAGAGATGCGATAAGGGCTAAAGTCTATGGCGACATTAAAAGATGTTCAAATGAAGATAGCTGCGGTTAAAAAGACTCAGCAGATCACAAAGGCCATGAACATGGTTGCGGCTTCCAAGCTACGCGGTGCCCAGGAAAGTATGGATGGTTTCCGCCCCTATGCCGGTAAGTTTTCCGAGGTTTTGGGAAGCCTTGCTGAAAAGGCCGGGGAAGAGACCAATCCCCTGCTGGAGGCTCGGGAGGAAGTCGAGAGAATAAACCTTGTTTTGTGTACGTCCGATAAAGGCTTATGCGGTGGTTTCAATACGAACCTTATATCAAAGGCCCAGGCGTTTAAAAAGGAAAAAGAAGCGCAAGGCATCGAGGTTGTATTTACCAACTTCGGAAAAAAAGGCCGCGACTGGTGCCGGAGAAATAAATTTGAAATCCTCAGCGAACATGTCGGCGTCATCGGTACCCGGTTCGGATTTAACATTGCAGTGAGTTCCGGGCAGAAGCTTATCCAAGGGTTTCTGGATAAAACTTTTGATGAGGTCTACATTGTTTATGCGGAATTTGTGAGTATGGCCAGGCAGGCACCGGTATTGAAACAGATGCTCCCAATACTGCCCATCGAATCTGTTGAGGCAGAGACGGAAGGGGAAGAAAAATCCTATCTTGCAGAGCATATTTGTGAACCGTCACCTCCGGAACTTTTGGGGGAATTGCTTCCAAAGAACGTTTATGTTCAGTTATACAGTGCATTTCTGGAGACATCGACCAGCGAACACGCCGCCCGAATGGCAGCGATGGACAATGCCACCAAAGCCTGCAAAGATATGATCGAGAACCTCACTCTGCTATATAATAAGGCGAGACAGGCGGCGATTACCGCAGAGTTGATGGATATCGTCGGTGGTGCCGAAGCGCTTAAAGGCTAAATAAAAAAATAAAATACCGCAGTTAAATAGGAGGTCTTTAGATGGGAGAAAATTTAGGAAAGATTACGCAGGTTATGGGGCCTGTTGTCGACGTGGAGTTCGAACAGGGAAATCTGCCGTCGATTTATACGGCACTTGCGATTACGAATCCCGCCATCAACGATGAACCGGACAATCTTATTGTGGAGGTTGCACAGCACCTGGGTGACAATGTGGTTCGTACCATCGCTATGGATGTCACCGACGGTCTGGTCCGGGGGCAGGAAGTCAAGGATACCGGCAGTGATATCATGATGCCGGTGGGTGCAGCAGGGCTCGGAAGGGTTCTCAACGTCGTCGGACGACCGGTGGACGGACTCGGCCCGGTCAGCCAGGAAAAAATGATGCCCATACACCGGGAAGCTCCCAAATTTACCGAGCAGGACGTGTCGGTTCGCGTTCTCGAGACCGGTGTAAAAGTTATCGATCTCCTGGTTCCCTTTCCCAGAGGCGGTAAGATGGGGATGTTCGGCGGGGCCGGCGTCGGTAAAACCGTTATCATGATGGAAATGGTCCACAACATTGCCATGCAGCACGGTGGTATTTCCGTGTTTGCCGGTGTGGGGGAACGGACCCGTGAAGGGAATGACCTTTATCATGAAATGAAGGATTCCGGGGTGTTGCCAAAGGCGGCCTTGATCTATGGGCAGATGACGGAACCTCCAGGAGCCCGTGCCCGGGTTGCCCTTTCCGCTCTGACGGCTGCGGAGTATTTCCGGGATGAAGAAGGACAGGACGTACTGATTTTTATCGACAATATCTTCCGTTTTACCCAGGCGGGTTCGGAAGTTTCTGCGCTCCTTGGCCGTATGCCTTCAGCGGTGGGGTATCAGCCGACACTGGCGGTTGACCTCGGCGAACTCCAGGAACGTATTACATCGACGGACAAAGGGTCCATCACGGCGGTTCAATGTGTGTACGTGCCCGCGGACGACTTGACGGACCCGGCACCTGCAACGACCTTTGCCCACCTTGACGGAACGGTGGTTTTGTCACGCCAGATCGTTGAACTCGGGATTTACCCGGCGGTGGATCCCCTGGATTCGACGTCCAGAATTCTCGATGCGGCATACATTGGGGAAGAGCATTACGACGTTGCCCGACAGGTACAGATGATACTTCAGAAATACAAAGAACTTCAGGACATTATCGCAATTCTGGGTATGGAAGAATTGTCCGACGAAGACAAGATTACCGTGGGCAGGGCACGTAAAATTCAGCGGTTTTTGTCACAGCCGTTCCATGTTGCCGAGGCCTTTACGGGAAAAAGTGGTGCCTATGTAAAGATCGAAGATACTGTCCGGGGGTTCAGGGAAATTTGCGACGGCAAGCATGACGATATCCCGGAGCAGGCATTTTATATGGTCGGGGGCATTGAAGAGGTTATCGAAAGAGCCGAGGAAATGGCTGGAGCCGAATAAAGCAGCGAGAAAATAAGGGTATACCATGGCTGGAAATATTAGATTAGAAGTTGTCACCCCGGAGAAGTATGTCGTTGACGAGGACGTCCAGATTGCGGTGGCGCCCGGCAGCTTGGGAGAGTTTGGTGTTCTCATTGGCCACACGCCCTTTTTGACAACCCTGAAAACAGGTACGATGCATTATACGGATGCCAAAGGGGTTGAAAGATTCATTTTTGTCAGTGGCGGGTTTGCAGAGGCATTACCGGATAAAGTTACCGTACTGGCAGAATCTGCTGAGCGGCGAAGAGATATCGACGTTGATCGTGCCAAATCTGCAATGGAACGCGCCCAGGAGCGTTTGGCAAAACAAAGGGCCGAAGATGTCGATTTTAACAGGGCCAGAGCAGCTCTGGAAAGAGCCTTGCATCGCATTAAGCTCGCTCAAACGCGATAATAAGCGTCTTTTTTGTAACGAAATTTGATTTTATAACCTGAATTTATCCCCTGAAAAGGGGATAGGTGATCCCATCTTTTTGTCTTGAGGGCAGACCCCTTGTAAGGTTTGCCCTTTTTTTTGTAGATTCTCGTTAAAGATGGACATATAATGATTGAAACGGCTATACTCAATTTTAATAACGACGGTTAAACTTAAATTTAAATAAAATAGATGGCAAATTGCAAAAGAGAAACGGCGGTAATCATTCTTGCGGCAGGCCAGGGAACCCGGATGAAATCTCCGAAGGCCAAGGTGCTTCACGAGATACTGGGTAAACCCATGGTGATGTATGTTGTGGAGACC
>JAHECI010000185.1 GCA_024641825.1 Desulfobacterales bacterium
CCCAAGACTGAGTTAACCATTGGAATGTGTATTTTGGGGACATATTTTATCGTCTATGTGTCACGTTTGAATAGGACCTTTTGCAGATTAACCGTTACTTTAATTAATTTGCATAACTCATTAATAAACAGGGGCATATTTCAAAAGTTTTAAGATATCAGATTTTCTGTTTTGACGCTCGGATGCTTTCTTTTATCTTCTATGGACACGTCTCTATCTCCCAACAGCTTTGTCACAATTTCATAAATGTTGGCAAAAGCATGGCTTGACTGGTCCAGCGTTATCAAAGAGACCATGTCGGAAACCATTGAAAAAATCTGCCTATCATGAAACACGCTGCCCAAATTTGTGGATTGAATCATTAAATACTTTTCAGCAACAATTTGAACAATACGACCTGCATTTTTTTCTTTGTTATCCTTGACCATATTGGTAATCACTGCCGGTCGTATTTCTCCGATCTCTTTTTCAATAGGCGCAACCACATCTTTTCCGCTCGACTCCTGAATGAACTCAAAAAGTTCTTTGATGGTTCGGACTTTAAGCTCATTTTTGGGATCCATGGCAATTTTTACAAGGGCTTGGAGGGATGGATTTTTACTGGAAAGTCGGCTCAACTTTCGGTAAACCGCGTTACGAACAAAGATATAGGCATTCTGAATCGAGGTGGGCTCCGGAGTGAGGACCATGATTTTTTCATGGGCAGCAAGAAAGAAATCCAGGACATTAAAAGAAGTCCCAGCCCCAAGATCAACCACCACATAGTCGGCATCCAATTTAGAAAAATGATTGATGAGTTTTACCTTCTGGCTGAAATGGGGATTCGCCAAGGAAAGAACCTCACTGGAGCCGCTGATGAGGCGAAGGTTTTTCGCCTCGGTATCGATACAAATTTCTTCTAATGACCCAAATTTTCTGGTAATAAAATCGTTTAGCGTCCGAGGCGGACTTTTGATCCCCAAAAGGGTGTGGAGATTGGCACCCCCCAGATCGACGTCTATCAGAACGGTCCGTTTTTCCATCCGGGCCAGCCAAAAAGCCAGGATCGTACTTACGACACTCTTTCCAACCCCACCCTTTCCTCCGCCTACCGCCCATATTATTGGGACAGAATCCATTCCAGTGTCCCTCGCTTTTCTCATTTGATCCCTTATCGATTGAAAAATTAAGAATTATTTTTCCATGAGGGAGTCCCATAAGCTCCAGATAAGATTTTGCTCCCCCTCGGACCCATAGTGGTAATCATCCAACAACCTGCGGTCTGCGTCGGTCATTTCTTTGAATTGAATGCCCACCACTGCCGTTGTTTTTCCTTCAAGATAAACTTCCTTGCTCCAAACGATAGTGCCTAAAATAGAAAGCCTATCCGATGCTATCGGCAAACCAATTTTAATCTTAACATTTTTCCCGGTCAGGTTATCGGCATGACCGGTTTCATATGTTGCACCCAAAGCAACACGGGCCCCGCCTAAAGACATATCTTCTGTAAACCCGTCCACTTCCAAAGGGACTTTGCCAGTTTCACCTTGAAAAATTTTAAGATTCACCTGTGTCGGAAGCCGGTGCCTTGCTGTTTTGCGAACCATCCTTGCAAATTCTTTTTCAACAGATTCTGAACGGGTTTTATACAGGTTTCCAACAAGAAGTTTTACATTAGGATTTTTTCTGCAAACATTCATCAGGCTTGATTTGGAAATTTTCGCCAATACAACACGAGTGATTGTTTTGATATCTGCTTGGGATACGTTTTCCTCCTCAAACGGATAAATTTCACCAAAAAAATCGTTTTCGACCAAGTCTTTCGTTGATTTTTTTTGAATCTTTCCCCCCGCCTCCAAACGATGGTGGTCCGTTTCTTCCAAAGCGCCAGACACTACGAAATAGAGGGCGTTTTCTTCATCACCAAATTTTTTCACCATGCCGCCGGCCGGAAAATACCTGGGCATCAACTCAACGATAAAAGCGATCATTTCAGGATATGTCATCCCGGTGAGAAAACGCTGCACCGCCCTGTCTTTTTGGCTTTTTTCACGAAGGGCCGAATAGAAGGCCTGCCCTTCTTGACGGGACGGTTTAAAGATTTGCCATTCAAAAATTTTGGACACAATTGCCTGCAACGTCATGCCTGACGCAATAAAAAGTTCGGCGGCTCTCCCATATGCGTCGGCAGCGGCGTTTAGCGACTTTTTTTTCTTCAAAAGGTCGGCATAGACTCTATGAAGTCCCGGATCGTTTGGAAGAACCTTGAGCAAGTCTTCAAATTTTTTGACGGAATCAATCGTAACGGAACCATCTTTAATGCGACTAACTAGGCTGTTCCGTTTGTCAATCCGGTCGGTCATTATTCACCTCCCAATTAAGGGTTTCTTTGGCCTTTTATGATTTCTAAGATGTCGTCTATGCGCCGATTAAGCATCGCGTCTTTTTTAAAATAAAGATGTATTATTTTATAAAATGATTTCATTTTCTCATCGAATTTCAGCAACATGTCACCAAGCTGGGCAAGGTTTTCTCCTATGGACATAATCTGTTTCTCAACACTTTCGATATTTGAAATAGACGCCTCTGCAGATTGATCCTCTCTGAACGTCTTTATCATTTTCTCCAGGTCGTCTTTTTCTTCGTCTGAAAGGCCGATAACGATTTCTGTTTGGGTGTCTTCACTCATGGTGTCCCCGCGGTCATGATGGATGAAGTTTTTCCAATTCTTTTTTAATCAAAGCATCTATAGTGGCAATACGTTCATCAGTGGTCTTCAGAGACCCCAAAACCTCTCTGATACGCTTTGAATCCATGACGTGTCTTCTCCGCAATAGATTTAAACTCAGCAATGCTATAATAATAAGGGTGAGAACATTTAATAGGGCCAATAGGTATATCTGAACATTGTAATTCCCGTCTATTGAGAATTTCTTCGTTCGAATCATCTGATCTGTTTCTCCAGGCTCATTCAATACAACGTTGTCCGGCTCATCATGCAAAGGTTCCTCCGTATGGGGCTGAGTCTGCAAAGGTTCCTCTGTATCGGGTTCTGCAGTTATAGGTTCTGCATTCAATGATTCTTCCACCTCACCTGTTTTTGGTGGTGAAGACATCCTGTATGCGTCAATGATAAAACGGTGGGGATTTGAAAGAGAAAAGGTTTTTAGCTTAAAATAGGGAAAGGATAACGTGATGTTGGCTGTCAAACGAGATTCTTCCTGAACAAGTTCGACGGATTGAATCCCTTTGGTTGTTTTGTTCAATGTCTGGCGGGGCAAGGCTGTGGTCATGTCGAAAAAAACTACGTTAAATTTTCCGCTGCCTATTTGGGTCGGCTCCGTTGAACGAACCTTGCCTTGAAATTCAAAAACTACTCTTGTAAAAGATCCATGTTCCCCGGCCCTAACATATTTTAAGTCAGCAGCCTGGGTCCATCCCAAGGGGAGCCCCCAAAGAATCACAGCAATAATCAGGGATAACCATGATTTCATATCGTATATTTATGAACTCCAAAAACGAGCGCACCCCCAACAAGCAGGTTCAACGAAATATAATTCCATTTCAACAGGGCTTCAGGGAGCTTCAATTCTTATGGGCCGGTGAAACCGTTTCTTTCCTATAATCCAAATCGGAGCTATTTTCTTTGTTCCCGTATCGTTACCCAGCGGTGGAACCAGGTCTCAGCCGGGCATGGTTTGTGTGCAAGCGCTCATGGACTCGATGTCCGGACAACTTATATTTGAAAATGATTCCTGTTTGATGAAATTTGTCCTAAGGGAAGGTTACATAAAAAAATCAATGAGTTCAATAGCTAATTTTAAAGTATAAAATACGTATTAAATTTAAGTGTTATTAGATAATGAGATAGCTAAGGGCTTCTTCTCCGGGTTTTCAATCGCAGAACAATGAAGGTTTCGAGGCGAAATCGAATGGGGTGTTTACTTACCACTGTATGACATAAAATGGTGATTGACCAACTGCCCATATTGTGTTCATCAGCGATCTGATTTCTTAAAAAAGGCAGGAAAAGAGGTGGGGGCCTATCTTGGATCCATCACCAAAGATTATCTGAGCCGTTTTGTCGAGCATGAACAGTTAAAACAACCGGGTCGGGTAATCGGAATATATTTCATAGATAGAGCTTCAGGCTCTCGTTTCTCGGAAAAAGAAATTGCATGGTTTCAACCAATAGTCATACGCATGGGACAGGTGTTCGAAACTTCTCAAAGGGGGAAATAAAATGAAGCTCCCCGCAGCCCCGTTGGCGGGTTTTCCGTTTCACTCCAACAAGCTGCAGGGTATTCAGGCGAAGGCGAATAAAAACTCGCCCTCGGCATTCGTCCGTACAACTTATGGGTTTTTCGATCCGCTTTTTGAGATTTTTTTAATATTTTTTGGGTTTGCCGACAGGATCTTTCGAACCCAGCATCTCCTCGAATTTGTCTTCCGGCATGGGTCGGCCAAAATAGTACCCCTGCATCTTTTTACAACCTTCCTTACGCAAGAACGCTTGCTGACCCTTGGTTTCAACACCTTCAGCCACCGTCTCGATGTTTAGGCTCCGGGCCATGGATACAATGGTTCTAATGATTTCCCGGTCCTCTCGATTGGTTAACGCATCGCAAACGAATGAACGATCGATCTTCAACGTATCGATGGGAAGCCGCTTCAAGTAGCTCAACGATGAATACCCGGTACCAAAATCGTCGATGGAAAAGTTGATCCCTTTTTTGCGAAGCCTGTTCATGGTATCGATCGCCAGTTCAGGATTATCCATAACGCAGCTTTCGGTCACCTCCAATTTGAGGCAGTTGGGCGCAATGCCCACGTTGTTGAGTATCTCTTCAACCGTGTTCACAAGCTCCGGTTCCTTAAACTGCCGGGCAGACAAGTTAACCGCCACATAGAGCCCCTTGTAACCCTTTTCTTGCCATCGCTTGACCTGTTGGCAGGCGGACCGCAAAACCCATTCTCCGATGGGTATAATCGCCCCCGTCTCCTCGGCCAGAGTAATGAATTTCCCCGGCGGTAGCAGCCCCAGTTCCGGATGCTGCCAACGCAACAAGGCTTCCATTCCGACGACCTGTTCATCGGGATCCACCAAAGGTTGATAATAAATAACAAATTCGTCACGCTCAAGGGCATATCGCAAATTACGTTCCAGCTGCATTCGCTCCAAAGCTTTCCGGTTCATTTCATCGGTGTAGAAACGATATCCTTCCTTTCCTTCCTTGGCCGCGTACAATGCCATATCGGCATTCTTGACGAGGGTCTCAACATCCATACCGTCGTTGGGGTATACGCTGATACCGATACTTATCCAGATTTGGAGTTCGTGTGTTTTTATAACCACCGGAGTCGAAACTTTTTCCCTGATCTTTTCGGCAACCTTTGCGACATCAATGCCCTGTGAGAGGGAACTCAGAATGACGGTGAACTCATCTCCCCCAAGCCGGAAAATGTCATCTGTTTTGCGTAAACATCCCCGTATCCGTCGGGCCACGGCCTTCAACAATTCGTCCCCCACGTCGTGTCCAAGGGTGTCGTTGATAATCTTGAAACGATCCAGGTCCAAGAAAAGAAGGGCCCATGATGCATGGTCTGATCGGCGCCTGAATTGGCTCAGAATATCTTCCAGTCGCATATAGAAGGATTTTCGGTTGGGAAGACCGGTGAGGGTATCATGATAGGCAATGAACGCAATCTCTTCCTCTTTCTTCTTTTTTTCTGTGATGTCCTGAAAAGTGATGACATTGCCCAGAGACTTTCCATGGATGTCACTGAAAGCCGCACCACTGATACTGACGTCCACGACCCTGCCGTCTTTTGTCAGACGGCGGGTTTCAATCCCCGAGAAGGTTTCACCGTTATAAACATTATCGAGAACAAATTCGCCTTTGACAAGATTTCCTTCAGGCACGAAATTAAAATCCACGCCCTTGATTTCATTCAGACTCCATCCGAAGACGCGACTGAAAGCCGGATTAACATAGGTAATCCTCCCCTCAACGTCATACACCGCTACGGGGTCGGGCGCCGCTTCCAGCACCGTACGATGTCTCTCTTCGCTTTCCCGGAGGGACGCCA
Organism: Desulfobacterales bacterium; assembly: GCA_024641825.1. GTDB lineage: Bacteria > Desulfobacterota > Desulfobacteria > Desulfobacterales > UBA11574 > JAAXQD01. Next base: position 6,070 of record JAHECI010000185.1, read on the forward strand.
AAGCTCGCCGGTGCTCGGTAATGTCGAAAAAGACACCGCTGATGCAGTGTATTCTTCCGTCTTTACCGTAAACCAAATGACTTCTCTCCTGCACCCAGGCAATGCCGCCTTCCCGATTCCGGATACGATACTCCCTGACATAAGAGTTTTTATGGCGTTTGAGAACATCCACCAGTATCTTCTTTGATGCTTCCAGGTCCTCTTCGACCACCATATCCACCCACCGTTTTTCCCGGGCATTGAAGGTTTCTTTGGGATAACCGGTGAGCGACTCGATCTTGTCGTCGAAAAAATCCACCGACCAATCCGCATAGCCCCTGAATACCACTGCAGGGATGTTCTGGGTCAGCAATCTGTAGTTTCTTTCACTCTCTTCCAGCGCTTTATCCGCTTGTTTGCGGTCGGTAATGTCGAAAAAGACACCGCTGATGCAGTGTATTCTTCCGTCTTTACCGTAAACCAAATGACTTCTCTCCTGCACCCAGGCAATGCCGCCTTCCCGATTCCGGATACGATACTCCC
>JAHECI010000186.1 GCA_024641825.1 Desulfobacterales bacterium
ACCGATGGTTCATAGATATGGCGGCCCCGGACAGGGATGGATGAAATAAAACCGGTAACACCGCACCCTCCCTCTTCAGCAGGCTTTTTAGAAGGGATGTCGCCATGGGGCAGACGGGCCCTGGATTTCAGTATGTTTTTAATTGTTGGGTCAATACCGTAAAACATTGTTAATACCTTTATTTGTTAATTGATGAATCAAGGTGTTTTTATTTATTCAATCGCTTCATGGATAATGCTTTTTTTGAAGCCTCCCCTCCCTAAAGGACGGAGCTGCTTGCAGGGAGCATGCCGGTCAAACCGTGTAAACTCCCCAACGCTCATCTAAATTATTAGTTCTGCCTGAGGCGCCAGCTGATATTTTGATCGTTCTTCTTCATCCAGATAATCGAGATGAACCAGGAGATCGGATCGGCCCACCAGTTCTTTGATGTTTTTCAGACCGTATTGCCTTAAAATTTCACACCACTGTTTTCGCCAGGCCATATACATATTAACAATTCGCTGGGTGGCCCAATCTTCGCCAATCATGATACCCAGTTCATGGTCCGTAGTTGCGATGCCCCGGGCACAACCCCGGCCGCTTTCGCAATGACCGCATCGAACACATTCCAAGGCAACCAGTTCCGCAGTCCCAATAACCACGCCGTCCGCTCCCAGTGCAATGGCCTTTGCCACATCCATTGCATTGCGAATGCCGCCGCTGGCAATCAAGCAGACTTTGTCTCTAACGCCTTCGTCCTTTAAAAAATTATGCACCTTGGGAATGGCGTACTCAATGGGCATGGCAATGTTCTTTTTTGCAATATCCGGTGCAGCACCGGTTCCGCCGTAACTGCCGTCCAGATGTACAACATGGGCTCCGGCATAATAACTGCCAACCGCCACCATGTCCACATCCGTTGGCGTGGAAACTTTGACGGACACAAGTACGCGTGGATTGATTTCTTTTACCCAGTCCACATGCTTTTTATGATCTTCCACAGAATAGACGCTGTGAAACGGAAACGGTGAAAAGAGGGCGTTTCCCACCACCGTTTCCCGCATGGCTGCAACTTCAGGGGTCACCTTATCACCCAGCAAGTGGCCACCCAATCCAGGCTTGGCACCCTGGGCATATTTGAATTCCACCATGGGGGCATGCAAGATGGTTTCTTCTCTGACCCCGAATAAACCGGTGGCGATTTGGGTGATGACATGGTCGGCATATGGAACCAATTCTTGGGGATAACCGCCTTCTCCGGTGCAGGTCAATGTGTTCAGCAGTGTCGCCGCGCGTGCTCTGGCCACCATGACCGACAGTGCAGTGGAGCCATAAGACATACCGCCGCCGTAACAGGGAATGCCGTTGATCACTTCCGGCCGGTCGTCACCGCGTTTGTTCAATGTAATGCTGGTGTCGATATCCTCATCACCGAGGTTAAGATAGTCACCCGGTTCCGGTGTTTTGAAGCGGATTTTATCAAAACCGCCACCCGAGTTGCCAAGGCTGTATTCTAAATCAACAACCGGAAGGTTGGCGGTTTCCGCCATTTCCCAGTGTGCAATGAGCATTTCCGACGTCCATCGATAATCTCCTAACGTTTCCAGAATCGGATTGCGCCGAAGTGTCAGGGCCTGTTCCGGGCAGCGGTCTATACAGAAAAAATCGTTTGTTTTACATTTAAAACCGATACATTTGTAATCTTTGGGGCGTAATGGCTTCGAATAGATCTCATATCGCGGATGTACGCCATACGGGCACAGCTGGGCACACAACCCGCATGAGATACATCGGGAATTTCGCCGAACGGTGTACTTGCCGATGGGATTGCGAAACCGATCCGGCACTCGGATGGTTTTCGGGAATTGAAAGTGAATGTTATTTTTCTTCATGGTTTATTTTAATCCTGCTATTTTTCTTTTTCCGAATATGGGGCCGAAACTTTCCATCTCCAGATCCTCAAACCACATGGAGCGGCCGACCTCACCCCTGAGTCTCCTAGCCTCCCGGATTCCCATGGCGCCCATCACTTCGATAAGCTGGTTGTGCCATGCACCCATCAGATTAATCATTCTCTGACTGCCCCATTGGGGATTGATGGTGTTGTCTATTTTTGCAGGGCATGACAGACCTTTTCGACAGCGGTAACACAGTCTGCATTCCAGAGCGATGAGCAACGGGAAGTCTACAATAACGCCGTCGGCACCACAAATGATGGATTTGGCCATGTGCTCGGCCATGGCGATTCCACCCGAAAATACCAGGTTGATTCTTTGTCTGACAAACCCATTTACGAGCTTTAGATGAACTTCTCGAATCATTTCTTTTAAAAACCGGGGATGTTCGGCATTCAGTTCGTTACCGTATTCATCTGCATAAAAATGAAGCGTGTCCACCTCCAAAGCCGAAAGTTTCAAAGCACGGGATGCAGCATCTGCATCCATGGGGATGCGGATCATCAGAACAATATCCGATTTTATTTTACGGATATTGTGAATGGTGTCTTGGATATCTGTGCCAAAAGCCAGTTCAATCACACGACTATTGAGAATGAGCGATTGGTGCTCCATGGCATTGTCACAGGTAAGACTGGGAATCAGACTTCGGGCATACGGCAAAAGGGTGTCTGAATAATCTTCAGGTCGAATGATCAGCAATGTGCCGAGAACCTGTGCTGCCTTGGCCGCTGATTCAATAATCGGTGGGTTTTTAATCAGGCTGATCGGCATCTGAAGCATTAAAGGTAGAGGAATCTCCTGAATCGGAAGTGTCTCTGAGCTCAAAGACATGTCGTCATTGAACGTTAAGGGGGATATCCTGCGGGAGATTTCGATACAGGTATTGATGTATTCCCGGCCGTGGATGCCGTCCCTTGTGGGCCGAACAATTTCGGACATGTCGGTCCACATGGAATCGAAACCGGCGGCCACGAAGGGTCCTCGATAACCGGCCCCAGACACCGGAATTTTTCCGGTATGGGCCTGATACCAGAGTCTGTGAATGATATCGGGACGCCAATACTCATCTCCCAACGTACGGTATTCCGGATTTATCACCCGGGAAAAAATGCCCCTTGTGCATTCCTGGACACAACGAAAACAACTGTGGCAGGCATATAGGTATTCAGGTTCGCCCATGGTACTCATATGAAGGTAGTTATCCTTGAAAATACCGTAAACGCATTTTTTCTTCACACACTCTCTGCAGCTGCCGGCGCAGTCCTCCCGGAACTCAACCGTGGCATATTTGCCGATGGGATGGTGCCTTGGAGCAGCAGTTTTAATGGATATATGATACTTCTTGGGCATTTAACTCTCCAATTTGAATACAAACCGTCTCAAAAATACATCTAACGCTCAATTACGGCGTTGCGAGCCTCTTCAAAATGCTCACATACTCCCATGCTCCGTTTTTTCATATGTTACACATTGACGCCTACGGCGTCTCGCGCCTTGTCCTTGAACGTAATCTGCATTTTTGAAATGGCTTGTTAATAGATGCTCAATCATCAATCATCAATTAAAAGTCATCAATCCTCAGGGTCTCGGTGTCAGGCCGGCCGAGTCGACAATTTCTCCAACAATGTCCTCCCATTCGATGGCCATGATATGAACCCCATGAACCCCTTTAATGTCACGCAGTTCGGCAATGGTTTCCAGGCATATTTTAAGGCCCTCTTCCACCGCCTTTTCCTTGGGGACGCCTGCCATCCGATTAATCACCGCTTCGGGCACATCCATTCCAGCCACTTTGTTGTTCATAAATTTTGCCATACCGGCAGATTTTAAAGGGGTGACGCCGCCAAGGATATGAACTTTTTCGGTCAGGCCTTCTTCCCTGGCCATTTTCATCCATTCCTTGAAGCGATCCATATTATAAATACACTGGGTCTGAATGAAATCAGCACCCGCATCGATTTTCTTGGCCAGGCGAATCACTCGATATTCAAAAGGATCGGCAAACGGATTGGCCGCGGCGCCGATGAACATTCGGGGCGGATCATTCAAATCAAAACCGCTCATATCCTTACCTTCATCCCGCATAATTTGAACGGTTCGGATGAGATTCATGGAATCAATATCGAAGACATTCAAGGCATCCGGCTGGCTGCCGAAGCTCTGATGATCTCCCGAAAGGCATAAAATATTTCTAATACCCAAGGAATAAGCCCCCATGATGTCCGATTGCAAGGCGATTCTATTTCGGTCCCGGACAACCATTTGCATCACCGGCTCCAGACCCATCGACAAAAGATGCGCACATGCCGCAATGCTGGACATCCGTACAATGGCGGTCTGGTTGTCGGTGACATTAACCGCATCCACATATCCGTTTAATACCTCGCCTTTTTTACGGATAACCTCAGGATTAGCCCCTCGCGGCGGACCGCATTCTGCGGTAACGGCAAATTCTCCTTTTGCTAAAATTTCCTGCAGTCTGCTGATAGGTTTTTCGCTCATATCATATGATCCTCTCTTACCATTTTTCTCGGGCCGCCTGAAAGGCTGGTTTGCCAGTTTTTGGGGGGAACGTAGACCCTTAAATTCTCCATTTGACCCAATATCCTAAGCCGCTCGATGATCATTTGCCAGGCACAATCGGTTTCGGGATTGACTTCGCATTTACCGTTCTGTGATCCGCCGCACGGACCGTTCAAAAGTTTTTTGGCACATCGGGTTACCGGACAAATTCCGCCGAATATAGCGAGTTTGCAATCTCCGCATCCGGCACATTCCTCGGTAAAGACCCCCTGCTTTTCCAAAACACCGATAAAGGTGGTGTTAACTCCCGGAAGTACAGGGGTTTTGACGAACCGTCTGGCCAGCGCCTGGACACCGGCTCCGCAGGCCAGAGACAACACGCCTTCGTTTCTGGAGACGGCCGGTGCTCCTTCCTGGATGAATTCGTCCTCGCATTGGCGTTCCACGGTAAATTCTTCAATGTCGATGTCTTTACCGTCTTTTTTACAGGCCAGTCTTAAGGCAGATGCGAGTACAGCGACCTCGTCCTCACCTCCGGCGAAGCACGTTTTTACACAGGTGCCGCATCCCATAATAAGAATTTTCTTATAAGGTGCGATGATTGTCTTGATTTCCGATATAGATTTTTGTTCTCCAACTATCATTGATCGACTCCATTCATACGGCCGGGTTTGGACCCACCTCGGCCAGATTTTTTAATACATCATCTATTATTTGACCGGCGGTAATTTTATCTCCGGAGGAGATGTTGCTCAGGGTCAACCGCTGACCGTTCAATCCAATTTCGTCCAGCAGGTTCCGGACCCATGCCACGCGTTTTTTTGCCCTGATGTTGCCCTCCAAAAACCGGCACTGTCCTTCGGGACAGACCAGTACAACCACGGCGTCGGATCCGGCTTCAAATGCCCTCAGCAGGAAAACATCCTTGACCATGCTCGAGCAGGGCATCTTGACAGTTTTTATCTCACAATTGTCCCTGCCGGTTAAAAACACCTCAGCGTCATCTCCAAATGTGTTTATGCAGTGAAACAGTGTTATTTTGGGTTTATAATTTTCAGCCATTTACGCGTACCTAAATCCTTTTGCATTTGACACCCGACAACAAGTTTGCCATGAAATAACAGTGCATTGAAAAAAAAAGACGTCTTTATCCATTTGTTATGGAAAACGACGTCTTTGTCTTAAAAAGCTCCGGGTTGGTGTTGCACAACTTTGTGCGTTTTTACGTATGTTGCACAGCTTTGTGCATTTTTATTTGAGAGCTAAAAATAAATACCATGAGTTTGTTTGTCAACAGAAATTTTTTATTATGTGAGTTTTGTTCAAAAAATACGCTTTATTTTAAACAACGCCGGAGAATTTGAGTGAAAAAAATTAGTGTCACTTAAAGGTTGAATTTTTAGTTTAGAACAACTATAGCGAGAGGGAAAAAAAAATTTAATTCTGCGACAAGGTGACATATCCGATTTGAAATACACTGTATGCAAATTCATTTGCCGAAGGGGGTTACATGGGTGGGTTATTTGGCGTTGTATCAAAGGATGATTGTACCAATGATCTGTTTTATGGAACGGATTATCATTCTCATCTCGGGACCAAACGGGGAGGGCTGGCGACAAAAAATTCCGAAGGATTCTCCCGTTCCATCCATAATATTGAAAACAATTACTTTAGGTCCAAATTTGAATCGGATCTTCCCAATCTGCGTGGCAAGCAAGGGATCGGAGTTATCAGCGATTACGATGCACAGCCGTTGATCTTCAGGTCTCATCTGGGAAGATTTGGCGTTGTTACCGTCGGAAAAATAAACAACATTGACGAACTTGTTAAAAAAGCCTTTCGAAAAAAAATCCATTTTTATGAAACAAGTGGTGGGGATTTAAGCCCTACTGAGACAGTCGCAACATTAATCTGTGAAAAAGATTCTTTCGAAGAAGGAATACAGTATGCACAGGGCCTGATTAAAGGTTCCTGTTCGATGCTCCTGCTTACGGAAACGGGTATTTATGCTGCACGGGACAAACTGGGAAGAACGCCGATTGTTATCGGCAAAAGGCATGATGCATGTGCCGCTTCTTCGGAAACATGTGCATTTCCCAACTTAGG
>JAHECI010000187.1 GCA_024641825.1 Desulfobacterales bacterium
ATTGAAATGACCAGACACGTAGACACCGGAGTGAAACGGGGGAGCGCACCCCCTGAACACGCGCCTTAATTTTATCGAAAAAAATGCTCAATCTTCTGATCGTCCTTACAGCGATAATCCTTCTGACGGTATTGCTTCACTACGAAAACCGTCAAAATATAAACGGTCTGCTGCCGGTCAAAACTCTCCTATCATCGCTTTTTATTCTTGCAGTTTTCGTGCAGCCCCACCCGATTACCCATTATTATCATTTTCTCCTTGGGGGATTGTTGTTATGCCTGGCGGGAGATGTCTGTCTGGCCTTTCAGCAGGAAAAAATGTTTCTTTGGGGTCTAATCTCTTTTTTGCTGGGGCATGTTTCTTATAGTTTCGGTTTTTTCCATGTGGCCCATCCCGGTGCGTGGACATGGGGGGGATCTATCATCGTTCTTTGTATCAGCAGCAGGATCTATTTCTGGCTCAAACCCCACCTGGGGACAATGAAAATACCGGTGATGCTTTACTGCATCGTCATCACCGTGATGCTTTCCGGAGCATGGTCGGTTTTAGACAATTCACGCCTGACGTTAACGGGACGCTTGATGATTTTTATCGGTGCATTGCTTTTCTATGTTTCCGACGTGTTTGTGGCCCGGGATCGATTTTTGAAAAAGGAATTTTTCAATCGACTCGTCGGCCTGCCACTTTATTACACCGGGCAATTCATCCTGGCCTTCTCTGTAGGATTCCTTGAATAACAAATTTTTTATTTTGCTTGTCTAAGTTTTTTGAAACGGTTATATTATTTTTTTTAAAATGCAAAAAAGCAGGAGTCAACCATGGTCAGGACCGAGATATCACTATTTTTGAAAAACGTTCCCGGAGAACTTGGAAAACTGACGTCACTGTTTTCAAACGAAGCCATCAACATCGATGCCCTCACCATACAAGACGCATCGAGTTATGTGCAGAATCTTTTTGAAGCCCGGGGGAAATCCATAAAGCGGATCGCTTCGGTTGCCAGCTACAATTCCATGCGAAAGGACTCGGCCCGTTTCGCTCTGATACGGATGATTGTCGATCAGACGGACAAGGCCATCGATCTGTTGTCAAAAAATGATTACCTTTTCGACATTATGCCGGTGATGACCCTGGAACTTGAAAACAAACCGGGTTCACTTGCAACCGTGGCAAATAAGTTTGGAAAAGAAGGCATCAACATCAACTATGTGTACGGAACGGTTTCGTCACCCGATGAAAAATGCCTTTTTGTGTTTTGTCCGGAAGATATCGATCTGGCGGCCAAGATTTTCAAAGAATAACGTATCGAACAAGAAAGGGGGCGGCTCCACCGGAGTCGCCCCCTTTCTAAATCTTTGTATTTGACGAGATTATCTGTAACTTACATGTTGTCTTCTTGTCTTTTTCTTGGAGTTGACCGCGATTCAGTGCCTATGACCGGAAATCATCGTCATCGTCATCGTAATCATCGTCGTCATCGTCGTCATAAGAGTCAAGCACATCAAACCCGGTTACAGTGATTCGCTTTGCCCCATCATCGTTTCGGGTCACAAAGCCGGTCACTTCGACATCCATGTCTACCTCTTGGAAAAGTCGTTTGCCCTGTTTATTGAGTTCCACCTCGTAGTCATCATCATCCGCGCTGATAATCAGAACGGAATTGCCGTCTTCATCTTCAATCTCTTCGACCACCCCAACGATGGTCACCTCTTTTCCGGTATGTTTTGCTTTTTTCATATTTTCTCCTTCCTCGTAAAGGCTATAATTAAATACGCTGTTCCATCGACAGAACATCGATAGTTCGGCATCTATTAGCAACCACTGTGCCAGGTTTATAACGTATTGATATACCTATTTATATATAAATAGCGCTCGCAAAACAGGAACTCATGATTCCGAAATTTGAACAAAAACTCGGACCCCTCGGTCAAATGTGAGGGATGAGAGGGATTCAATCTATTGAAAGGACAAGATAAGTGAGGAAAATAGAATCCTTATGTCCGCTTTTGATGAATATCTGAACTCCCAGTTCTGAGGATGCCTCGATGGATCGCGGCAGGGTTTAGGTGGGTTCCGATGCTTACATAAAGCGCAGGTTCATCGCACGGGGATGGCCCTTCTCTGGCGGGTTTATCTGCCTTCGAAGAATGGATCCGTTTATAACCGGATTATTTGAATGCGACATTTTTTTTCGGGCTGAGCGTGACTCAGGATCCGTGTGAAGGACGACGCTTATCCTTTAATATGTGGTTTGAGATGACCACTCTCTGAATCTCCGAAGTACCTTCATAAATCGTAAAAACCCGGGCATCCCTGTAAAAACGTTCAACCGGATAGTCTTTAATAAATCCATACCCGCCATGTATCTGCAGCGCTTTTGCAGTCACCCGGTTGACCATTTCAGAGGCAAAGAGCTTGGCCATGGACGCCTGTGCGATAAATTTTTCCCCCCTGTCTTTCATGGCGGCGGCTGAAAGCATCAACTGACGTGCCGCTTCGATTTCTGTGGCCATGTCCGCAATCATCCAGCGCAGGCCCTGAAATTTGGAAATCGGCTGGCCGAACTGCTCTCTTTTTTTTGAATACTTTACGGCAGCATCGAATGCCGCCTGGGCCACCCCCACCGACTGGGCCGCAATACCGATGCGCCCGCCGTCCAGCGCTTTCATGGCGATTTTAAAACCGTCTCCCTCTTTCCCCAATCTGTTTTCAGCAGGGACGATGCAATCGTTAAAGATCAGGTCCGTGGTATCGGAAGCACGGAGACCCATTTTATCTTCCTCATTTCCCACAATAAATCCGGGGGTGTCTTTCTCGACGATAAATGCACTGATACCGTGGTGACGCTGTGCTTCATCGGTGATGGCCGTAACAATGACCAATCCGGCATTCCTTCCGGATGTGATGAACCGTTTGGTGCCGTTTATAATGTACGCATCACCTTTTCGGACAGCGGTGGTCGACTGCCGAACAGGATCCGAGCCGGCATGGGGTTCGGTCATGGCAAAGGCGCCGATGATATCTCCCCTAGAAAGGGGCATCAGAAATTTTTTCTTCTGCATCTCGGTGCCCAACCGGTAGATGCTTTCACAAACAATGGAGTTGTGAACCGACATCACCACTGCCGTTGAAGCACAGGAATAGGCAATCTCGGAAAGGGCCAGGACATAACTCACCGTATCGGCTCCCGACCCTTCGTATTCAAACGGGACCATCATTCCCATAAGCCCCAGCTCTCCCATCTTCTTAAGATTTTCAGCCGGAAATTCCTTGGTCTCATCCCGCTCCGCAGCAGTCGGCGCAACGACCTTCCTCGAAAACTCCCTGGCCATGGTCTGAATCATGATCTGCTCATCCGTCAGTGCAAAAGACATCGATCGTTCCTTTTAGCATTTTCGTTTACGTGATTTAATGAAACGCAACAATTTCCCTGCATTTCGAATCTCTGCAGCACACACCGCGGAGAATAGCTTAAGTCTCAAGGCTAGGGCCCGTAGATTACCACCAGCATCTCTGCTTTTTCTTCTCCGATATTGGTCAATTTATGCCGTATCCCCGCGTTGAAATGAAGAGATTCGCCGGTATCGAGGGTATTGACATGATCGCCCACCGTCACTTCGACTTTTCCGGACAGCACATAGACGAACTCTTCACCCTCATGCTGATATCCCACACCTTTGTGATCCTGCTTGCCCTCAACGGAGATCTTGAACGCTTTTAAATGTTTGTTCTCTGCTCCGGGGGTCAGGGTTGTATAGGCATAGTTTTCCGTGCGTTTTGTGTAGGCCTTGATACGCCGCTTCAGGCTTGACTCCTGTTCTCTGAGGAAAAAACCCGAATCGATCTCCAGCGCTTTGGAAATCTGCAACAACGCACCCACCGGCGGAATCTTTTTGCCGCTCTCGATCTCTTTCAGATAATCGATGGAAAAACCGGTTTCATTGGCCACACGATCCAGGGTCATTTTTTTCTTCAACCGCTCCTTCTTTATCTTCTTCCCTACCGGGGCCAGAGCCTCGGCCTTCTTCTTCGCCATAATGCCTCCTTATGGGTATTCATAGAATCCCCGACCTGTCTTTCTGCCCAGCCATCCGGCCTCCACATATTTTCGAAGCAGCGGACACGGGCGGTATTTTGAATCTTTAAATCCATCGAAAAGGGTCTCCATAATTGCAAGACAGGTATCCAGGCCGATGAGATCCGCCAGTGCCAGGGGGCCCATGGGATGATTCGCGCCCAGTTTCATGACCGTGTCGATATCTTCCCGGGATCCAACGTTCTGGTACAGACAATAAACCGCCTCGTTGATCATGGGCATGAGGATCCGGTTGGCGATAAAGCCGGGATAATCGTTTGCTTCGGCCGGTGTTTTGCCGAACCGGACAGCCAGGTCCCAGGTTGTTTTAAACGTATCCTCCGATGTTGCCAGTCCCCGGATCACCTCGATCAGCTTCATCACCGGGACCGGATTCATGAAATGCATCCCGATAATTTTATCCGGCCGTTGGGTACGGGCTGCAACCCTTCCGATGGGAATAGACGATGTATTGGTCGCCAGAATCACATGCGCTGCACAGATTCGATCCAGATCTTCGAATATTTGGAACTTGATCGGTTCATGCTCGGTGGCGGCCTCCACCACAAAATCGGCAGATGCCATATCCTCGATGTCAACGCTGCCGGTGATTTTTTCCAGAACTTCATTCATCGTTTCAGCGGTCATTTTCCCTTTTTCAACACCCCGTTGCAGATTCTTCCGGATGGTTTCAAGGCCCCGTTCAACAAATTCAGCGGCGATGTCGCTCATGATCACCTCGAGGCCGCTCATGGCGGCAACTTGAGCGATGCCGTTCCCCATCTGACCCGCGCCCACAACGCCGAATGTTTTAACGTCCATATTCATCTCCTTATCTCTTTACCACCAGGGCAACCGCCTCGCCGCCGCCCAGACACAGCGAAGCAACCCCGACTTTTTTGTCCTGGCGGATCATTTCGTGTAAAAGGGTCACCAGCACCCGGCATCCGCTGGCGCCGATGGGATGTCCCAGCGAAACGCTTCCGCCGTTCACATTGACCTTTGAAGGATCCAGTTTAAGCGTCTTCAGCACCGCCACCGTCGAGCCGCTGAAAGCTTCGTTGATCTCGAAAAGATCGACATCCTCTGTGGTAATTCCTTCTTTTTTCAAACATTTGGGAATGGCCCAAATCGGTGCCACAAGAATATATTTCAGGTCAATACCATACGATGCCTGGGCACCGATGGTCGCCATAATCTCACAGCCCAATTCTTCTGCTTTGTCTTTGGACATGACCACCACCGCTGCAGCACCGTCGCTGATGATGGACGCGTTTCCGGCAGTCCCTTTTCCATCCTTTTTAAATGCAGGCTTCATTTTTGACAAGTGTTCATACGTCGTCTCACGGGGGCATTCATCCTCATCAAAAATGACAGGATCACCTTTTCGCTGGGGAATTTCAACAGGAACAATTTCATTTTTGAACCGTCCTGCCCGGATGGATTCAAGGGCACGACGATAGGATTCGGCCGCATAACGATCCTGGTCTTCACGGCTGACGTTATACCGTTCCGAACACAGTTCGTTTGAAATTCCCATGTGAAAATCGTTGACGATATCCCAGAGCCCGTCATGAACCATGTGGTCTTCGATCTTGCCCGGTCCCATGCGATAGCCAAACCGGCCTTTTTCAAGATAATAGGGGGCCATGCTCATGTTTTCCATCCCCCCGGCGACCACCACATCCGCATCCCCGACCTGGATAGCCTGGGCCGCCAGCATAACCGCCTTTAAGGCGGAGCCGCAGACCTTGTTGACCGTGATACATTCAGCTTCATAGGGCATACCGGCCTTGACCGCTGCCTGTTTGGCAGGATTTTGGCCATAGCCGCACGGGAGAACCATTCCCATTATCACTTCATCGACCTGATCTTTTTTTATTCCGGCACGTTCAACCGCCGCTTCAATCACTACAGCCCCAAGGTCGTTGGCGCCCATACTCCCAAAAGAACCATTAAAATTTCCCAGCGGCGTTCTCGCTGCACTCACAATGACTGCTTCTTTCATATAATCTCCTTTCGATTCCCATATAACACATCAATAAGCTATAGGGCTTTTTATTAACTCAATGAATTGTCCGTAAATAATAAATTGTAAGTCATCCACAGCCTGAATGAAAATGAACCCACAGAAAACAGGCGTCGACGCATTATTATGCCCAAACAGGTTTCCAGTTCATTCATTAGGAATTTTTTGGATGAGCAAGTTGAGTCCCGTTATTTTATTAAATCAGATGCGAAATCCCGTTTGTTTTTAACGGGGGCCGCACAAGAGTTTTCGCCCGAGGCGTACTTATTGTACGTTGAGGTCGGAAACTTGCGGAGAACGCCCCTCATCGGAAAAAGAGCAATTTATGAACCGGAAACGCTACATGTTCCGGCGATACTTCCCCCCCACATCATACAATGCCTGGGTAATCTGTCCCAGGGTGCAGACCTTAACGGTCTCCATAAGTTCGGCAAAGATATTATCTCCGGACAGGACGG
>JAHECI010000188.1 GCA_024641825.1 Desulfobacterales bacterium
GGATTTTATCCTGAAAATATAGAAAAACTGCCGCACCCTGTCAATATAATTCCAACCCGGAATCCGCCGGGGGTCGCACCTGGGAATCTTCTGACGACCCGGCTTTCAACCCTTACTCCATTGTAAGTGTTCAGGGAGTGCGCTCCCCCGCTTCACTCCGGCTTCTACTCCATGTGCCGGTAGAGGTTCAAAATTCTCCGGTGGGCCCGGTAGCTGCCGCCGAAACGTTTGGCGCCGTCTGCCTTCATTCTCTCGGCGTGTGTGTCAAAATAGGCTTGCAGGTCGGACATGGATTGAACGTGGTAATGGATGGACCAGCACAACGTCTGTGGGTCGTCCTCGCTCTCCCGCGTGTACCAGTCGATGCTTTCGAAGCCTTCAAAGCCCAGCATCTCCTGGATATGCGATTCCATCCACGCAGTGTACTCTTTTTCTATTTTCTTGTCGACATCATGATTGACTTCGTAAATGATCATTTCAGCACCTCAATTTGCGGACAAGGAAACTCGGCAGGGTCGGCGAACATTCTAGAAACCAAATTGAGCGATTTTCCTTGGAACGGTTCAGGGTCAGTATAAAACGGGACACAGAACGCATTTCATTTACATCGGATTGCAAGATCGAAAAAGACCCGGCTTCGGAATCCCGGATTTGCGGAACGGCCGCAAATCGGGAGATGGAATACACACACATGAATAAAAAAGTCAATCAGATTGTGGCACAAGGACAGGGCAAATGCATTTGAATCCTTAGAGAGAGAACGCTCCACGACGGCGCATATCTCTTTCCAAGCGACTTAAACACGCCGTCGCTTCGCTGGTCCGAAATCAAATGCGGTTGCCCTGGGCAGAAGGATTGGAAAATGCTTTCAAACCGCCCTGAGATCGCCGAAGGCCTGCTTGAGTTTCGAGGTTATGGGACCCGGGTTGCCGTCACCGACGTCCCAGTCATCGACCCGGACAACCGGTACGACTTCAGACGTCGTACCCAGGACCATCAGTTCACTCGCCCCTTTCAACGTCCGTTCAAGGATCGGAGATTCTCTGACAGATATGCCCAAGGTAACGCACAGGTCCAGCACAACGCTCCGGGTAACTCCGGCAAGGATATGATGGTTGGCCGGGTGTGTTACGAGGGCACCGTCAAACACGGCACAGAAACTGGTGTGTGATCCTTCGGTGATGACGCCGTCCCGAACAAAAACAGCTTCGGAGGCCCCCTGCTCCTTTGCCTGCTGGCTGGCCAGCACGTTGGGCAACAGGCCCACGGACTTGATATCGCATCGTCCCCACCGGAGGTCGGGGACGAGAATGACGGCAATTCCCGACGCCCATTCCGCCGGGGAAGGCTGGAGAACGGACGCAGATACATACACCGTCGGGGACGTCTCCGGATCCGGGAATGGGTGCTTGCGGGGCGCTACGCCCCGTGTAATCTGGATGTAAAGGGTCGCGTCCTCATTTTCAAGATTGTTGCGATGCAGCAGCTGATCTGCGACGGTTTTAAGATGGGAAAGGGAAACCGGCGCCATGCGGAGTTCTCCCAAGCTGCGGGATAAACGCGATAGATGATCATCGATTTTAAAGAGCCTGCCGCCATATGAGCGGATCACTTCGTATACACCATCGCCAAAGAGAAATCCGCGATCGTCCGGTGATATCTTTATATTTTCTTTAGAAACGTACTGGCCGTTAAAATATGCGATCATTCTATTTCCTGGATAAATTTCTTATGAATGGGTCTCCACCCATGTCCTGTACAACGTTACCCGCCGTCCGGTGCCGGCATACGGACCCGGGTGTCGGCTTCGGATCCCTTCGAGTGGCAAGGCCCTGCCCCGCCACCTGAAATGGGCTGCCGGCCGCCTATTTGAACCGGTCATCCGACCTTTTTTCAGAGACCTGCTGCTTTGATTTCTCCAGCCAGCCTGTCCGAACAATGCCGGAGGGACGGTCAAATTCCGGGACATAGGGCTTGATGTCCAGAAGCGGCGTTCCATCCAGTACGTCAATTCCTTCAATGTGCAATGTGGTATCATCGACCCGGACCAACCGGACCACGGACAGTCCGATGGGATTCGGCCGATTCGGCGCACGCGTGGCAAACACCCCCCGTGGGACTGAATCCATGAACGGTGTCACCACCAGGCTGTAGCGGTTTGAATGGTGAAATACATACAGCAAAATAATGTGAGAAAATCCACGGAGGTCCTGTGCCCCGTCAACATACTCCGGAAGAAGTTCAACGGTGCCGCGTATCCCCTGTGCCCCTGCCGGCTGGACCGGCATCCCTTCCCTGTCCATAAACGGGGTGTGGATGGTGCCGATGGGATTGAACTCGATCATGGTCGTTCCCTTTCAGTCCTGCTTTCTTTGTTTAAACCAAGCATTGCACCGTGTTGCGACATTTTCAAGAAGATTGCCATAAAAAAACGACGAACCATTTAAAACATGTCTTCATACGCAATCCTTAAGGGCCATTCCAACGGGTTTTTATCACCGATTCTTTCAAAACGAATTAAAGCCTTTAAAATCCTTTAAATTCAATTCCATAAAAACCGCCCCCTCGAAGGGGTTGTGGCGGTAGGGGTCGATGGGTTCAAATCCCAGTGACCGATACAACCTGCTGGCGCTTTCCATGGAGGGGAGTGTATCCAGCCGGATGTATTCATATCCGATGGTTTTGGCCGCCTCGATGGCCGCCTTTGCCAAACTTCCGCCGGCCTGTTTTCCCCGGAAGTCCGGTTTTACATAGAGTCGCTTTATTTCACAAACGCTCTTTTCGAATTTTCGAAGGCCAACGCAGCCCACGGCCTGTGATTTATACCACGCCAGATACAATCTCCCGGCGGGAGGAGAATATTGACCGGGAAAGTTCGCAAGCTCTTCATCAAAATTTTGAAACCCCAGATCGAAACCCAGGGATTCTGAATACTCTTGAAACAGCGCCTTTGCTGTCAAAATATCCTCAGTGGTATGTGCTTGGATAATGTCTATCATTGTTCGGATAATCTCGAAAAAGATAAGCGGAAACAGCCGATTTCTTTCCCTCTCCGAAAGACACCGGACCTTTAATCGAATCCGTTGTTCAACCTGAAGACGGAAAGGGAAAAGAATGATGCTTTCACGGCCCTTGATCGGAGCTAGTCAGACGTATTTTTTCGAAATCGTCAATCCACTTTTGGACCCGAGGGGAGCCGTATGCTTGTTTCCATATGGCCACGATGTCATCCACGGGGATGTCTGCGTATACCCCGTTATACTCCAGATATTCCATAAACTGTTTTTTATCCGGACTGTATTCATGGAAAATGGCATCTTCACGGCCATTGAAGTCAAGGGGTGCCACATGATGTTTTTCGCACAATTCGACGTTGAATGCCGGGGTTGCCTTGACCCATTTGCCCGCCAGATAAAATTCTGTAAATCCGTGATACACAAACCGATCTGAGCCGATGTACTCGATGAGCTTGGGAGTGGCCAGGTGATTTCGGACCGTAGCGAATCCGACCCTCGACGGAATATTGCACGCCCTTCCAAGGGCACAAAGGAGTCCGGCCTTGCTGATGCAAAATCCCCGGCCGCTTTTAATGATATTGCTGGCACGATAATGCTCCGGAAGGTAGAACGGATAATAGGGATCGTACCAGATAGGGTCCCGTACCGCGTAGTAGAGTTGTACGGCTTTATCCACAGGGTCGTCCCCGGCATCTTTTACGGTTTCATGGGCATATTCCACAACCGTTGGATGATCACTGTCGAGGATGGCCGTGGCCGATAGATATTTTTCATCCATAGGGTCCATTCTGTCACTCCAATTATACCATGGTTTCACGATTCACGATAACGTCCGTCTTTACGGTCGATTCGACCGTATCCGGGGGAAACCTTTTGTTGGTCAGATAAACCCCGGAACAGACCAGTACGGTGCCGATGAGCAACGACAGGGTAATCGGTTCGTCCAACATAAAAAAAGCCAGCACCACCGCACAGATGGGAACAAAGTTAATAAAAAGGCCTGCCCGCATGGCTCCGATTTTTTTGATCCCTTCATAATACCAGACAAATCCGATGACGGTACCGAAAAAACCGAGATAAAAAATACTCAACCAGACCATGGGGGAATAGCTGCTGAAATTATTGAACATCCCCTCGAAAAGCCCGGGAAAAAATAACATCACGGTGCCGATCACCGAAGAATAGGTCACCGAAGCCAGGGGACTCAGACCGTTCATGACGGCTTTGCCGATCAAAGAATACGCCACCCAGCTCAACACACAGATGAAGATAAAAATTTCTCCCCACCCGATGCCGCCGTTTACAATCTCGCCCACACTCCCCTTAGAGATGACGATCATTGCACCGATCACCGATATGACAATGCCGACACCTTTGATCAGGTTCAGTTTTTCTTTAAAAAAATATGCGGAAAAAAGTGTAATGAATATGGGATTGCCGGCAATAATAATGGACGCCCGACCGGCATGGATGAGTTTGAGTCCTTTAAAAAAGAAGACATTGTATGAAAATACACCGGTCATGCCCAAAAGAAAAACAGGAATCATTTGACGCTTTTCCAGTAAGGGGAGCTTCCCCTCCATCCGGTATGTAAAGATTACCAGGAAAATCGAGGCGATTAAGAACCTGAAAAAGGCCGCTGAAAAGGGGCCCACATCTCCGGCAACCACCCGCCCGGCGATAAACGTCCCCCCCCAAAACAGTGCGGTTAATAGGAGTTTTATATAAACGATCATTAAACGTATAGTCCCTTTATCTTACTCCGAACACGTCGGAAACAAAAAAATTTTATCACGAACGCACAAAAAATCAAAACACGAAAAGAAGGATTCGATTTCGTACCGTCTCCCTTTCGTGTTTTCGTAATTTATTCTATTTTTAGAAAAAAACAACAAAAATTCCAGAATCAAACGCCCATCTATTGGACCGCCGGATTGGAAAAATTAAGCCCCAGAACCGCATCGATTTGCTCGCCCACAGGGGTTGTCGATAGGGGCGCCAACCCTTCCACCTGGTGTTTTATTTCAGAAAACGTTTTGCCCACAATTCTTCCGGATCCGGCAAACAACCGAACGCATCCCTGAAAGACAAAGAAACTTAAAAACAGTGCGATGGCGATGGTCAGAAATGCGTGCAGAAAAAAATCCGAAGACAGATACTGCCCGGCAAAGTAATCCCGTGCGGTGGTCCACCCCACATGACCGAGTATGGCGATCACCGGCAGGTTGAAAACCACCTGGAATATAAATCCGCTAAGGGTTTTGGAAGCCTTTTCCAGGGTATTGTCCAGGCAACGGTTCCAGAGAGCGGTCAAATCCCCGTCCAATGTGTTGTCGTGTGAAAGGGCATTTTTCATATGACGCACCGACGGGGTGAACCGGGCTTTAACCAGGGCCTCGGCAAGATCCGGCCACTCCTGCAAAATGGTCATCCGGTAACTGCGCATGGCCGCATCCACGCCGTCGCTTTTGCCGGTTTCGTCCACCGCCGCCCGGGATTCTTTAAAATGCAGCAAAGAAGAAACCATACCCGTCAGCTGACGAATGGGGTTGCCGAATCTCAACATGGCCACCATACCGGTGCCAAAAATCAAAATCCGCGCCCATAGGGCGATGAGCCATCCCACCGGTCCCAGCCAACGCTGTGCAAGCTTCTGATACAACAGGACATTAATGCCGAAAAACTGGCCGGCGTTGTTGTCTTTGATTGCAAAAAGCGCATCGGCCAATGCCTTTTTTTCGGCGGACCGAATGTGCGTTCTTGCGGCTTCCAGCCCCTTGGCATCTTTTTCGACTTCTATTTTCGTCTCTTGAAAAACATACTCCCGCAAACTTCGGGCATTTTCCATCCGCCGGTCCACCACGTATCCAGGGCGATTGAAGGTGCCGAAAATCATCTGCTTAAGGTCCTTAAATTGATCGAAGTCGTGCTTCGGACCCACCGAAAGGTCCCACTCGGGATTGGACAGGTTCCGGCGGGCGGAAATGCACAAGACGGTTTGAACCGGCCTTTCCCAGGCGGCGTGGATGAACGTTTTGAACTCCGGTACGATTTTTTCTTTCAGTTCGCCTTCGT
Source organism: Desulfobacterales bacterium (assembly GCA_024641825.1). Taxonomy (GTDB): domain Bacteria; phylum Desulfobacterota; class Desulfobacteria; order Desulfobacterales; family UBA11574; genus JAAXQD01. Next base: position 6,093 of record JAHECI010000188.1, read on the forward strand.
CCTGACGATCGCACTTGTTGATCACCACCACCAGAGAATCCCCGCCGAATAGGCGGACATACGATGCCAGAAAATCGATGTGATCCCTTCTTTTGGGATTTTCAGAATCAAAAACACAGATGAGGATATCCGAAAGGGCGATGGCTTTTTGCACCACCGGGATGTGGGTTTCCTGTTCACTGCTGTCCGTATCCGGCGTGTCGATGAGCAATACATGCTCCAGGGTTTTTGCGGCGTGACTCGATCGAAACACGACATTCTCCCTGCCGAGTTGTTCACTCAATGGGTCGGCGTCATTCTTTGCCTGGCTCAAAACAACCAGGTTCCGGGTGGTGGGACGATGATGCCCTGTTTTGGACAGACCGTCGACTTCAGCCAGGGCATTGAGGAGCGTCGACTTGCCGGATCCGCACGGACCGATGAGGGTCACGATAAGCTTCCGCTCGAACCGTTGTTCGA
>JAHECI010000189.1 GCA_024641825.1 Desulfobacterales bacterium
ATGTCCAAGGAACTGAAAGTCGGCATGACACATGAAATCGAACGAGAAACCACTGAAGACATGTCTGCCCAGAAAGTCTATCCCCACGTCCCCAATGTATATGCAACCCGGGCAATGGTCGGGCATATCGAGGAAGTCTGTGCAGATATGGTACTGCCCCACCTTGCAGAGGGGCAGCAGACCGTAGGAACCGGAATGAAATTCAAGCACATGGCTGCAACACCGTTGGGGATGAAGGTTCGGTTCAGTGCGAAATTGACAGCGGTGGACGGCCCCAAACTGGCCTTTGAAGTGGAAGGTTTCGACGCGGTGGATAAGATCGGTGAGGCCACACACTATCGTTTCGTCATCGATGCTGAAAAGTTTAACAGCAGCGTGGCAAAAAAAGCACAAAAAGCATCCTGATCATAAAATTTGGGATCAGGAGACAGAGATCGAATGCGCCGCGCCCTATGCGATACGATTGAACCGCAGAATATCGAATTGAAAATGATGAATGCCCAAGTAATTTTTTATTTCAAACCTTCATCATTCGAAATTCTGGGTTCGGTATTCGATATTCCTTTAATGATGACCTTTCACGGTTTGAAAAAAAGCATTATCCATGGAGAGATTTAACCCATAAAAATATCCTGCCCCCTGACAATTTTTTATAAAACTTTTGGAGGTAAAAATGACGGTTCCGGATTCCATAACCCAGTTGGATGCAATTCTCAAACCCAAAAGTGTGGCCGTTATCGGTGCCTCAAACAGCCCGGACAAAATGGGCCATGAGATTCTGAAAAACATCCTAGACAGCGGCTTTAAAGGGGCTGTTTATCCGATTAATCCCAAGGCCGAAAATATTCTTGATCTTACCTGTCACAAAAGCGTCAAAGATATCCCGGAGCCGCCGGACATGGCGGTTATCATCATTCCTGCCCGGTTTGTACCCCAGGCAGTTCAGGAATGCGGTGAAGCCGGTGTGAAAGGCGCGGTGATCATTACCGGCGGGTTCAGTGAAGCCGGTGATGAAGGCGAGGAACTCCAGAAACAGGTGATTGAGGCGGCGCAAAGATTCGGCCTTCGGGTGATCGGTCCCAACTGCCAGGGCGTGAACAATCCCCATCATCCCTTGTGTGCGTCCTGGCCCCTGCTGACCTATCGGGGAAAAATCGCACTCATTTCCCAGAGTGGCACCGTCGGAGCTGCAATGATGGACTGGTTGTCCGAGGACAAACTGGGAACTGCCAGTTTCGTCAGTATGGGCAACCGGGCAGATGTCGACGAAGCGGATCTTATTGCCTATTTCAACCAGGACCCGAACACCGAAGTGATTGCCGCGTATATTGAAGGAATAAAGCGTCCCGAGCGTTTCATCCAGGCGGTGGAGCAGTTGAAAAAACCGTTGGTGGTTCTCAAATCCGGCCGCACACCCAAAGGAAAAGTTGCGGCGGAGTCCCACACCAAAGCCCTGGCCGGTGCGGATGCCATCTATGAAGCCCTTTTTTCAAAATATGACATTTGTCGGGCCTACACCGCAGAGGAATTTTACGACTACGCCAAGGCTCTGGCGTATCTTAAACCACCCAAGGGCAATCGCATTCTTTTTATCACCACATCCGGAGGTGCCGCGATTCTGGCCATGGATCAGGCTGAGCAGGAAGGTTTAGACGCATCTCCCCTGCCCGAAGAGCTGGTGGCGGCCATAACCCCCATCATTCCGGCCCATGCAATAAAGGCCAACCCCATCGATCTTACCGGAGATGCCACCGCCCAGATGTTCGGTGACGTCATGGAGGTCACCCGAAAGCACTACGATACCCTGGGGGTGATTTTTGGAGATCCGGTGGAAGGCGCCGCTTCTGTCGTGACCCCCAATGCCAATGAAATGATTATTTTTTATGGCGGGGCAGACGTGGAACGCCGTGAAAGTGAACTCATGCACCTCAAAGGAATTCCAGTGTTCCCCACTCCCGAACGGGGAATAAAGGCACTGGCCAGAGTTATCGAAGGCAAAACATTGGATGTGCCCCAGAAACCAACGCTTACGGTTCCTGTGGCCGGGAGACAATTGCCGCTTCACCAAGCATTTGCGAAGATTTCCAAACGGGGAATTCCTTGCACAGATTTTGCGCTGGCCAACAGCCAGGCCGCTGCTGTAAAAATTGCCCAAGAGCTGGGATTCCCCGTGGCTTTAAAAATCAGTTCTCCGGATATCCTGCATAAGAGCGATATTGGGGGGGTGCACCTCAACTTAGGTTCTGCTGAAGAAGTGGAGGACGCTTACGATGACCTGTTGGCAGCCGTCAACAACAATTGTCCTGAATCTCAAATAGATGGTGTATTGGTCAGCAAGATGGCCCCGCCGGGCACGGAAGTTATTGTGGGGATGAATCGGGACCCCCAGTTTGGTCCCATTATCCTGTTTGGGCTGGGCGGCATTATGGTGGAGATCTTTCAGGATGTCAGCATCCGACTTCTTCCTTTAAGCAAGGATGAGGCGCTGTCTATGATACGTGAAATCAAGGGCTATGGCCTCATTGCCGGCTATCGCGGGCAGCCGGCCATGGATGAAGAGGCCATTGCCGGCTGCCTGATGGCAGTGGCCCGGATCGCCGAGCGCTATCCGGAGATTATCGAGATCGATCTTAATCCGGTATTTGCCTATCCGGAGGGAATACGGGTGGTAGATGCTCGGATCATTGTAAACGAGGGCAGTTAAAAATATAGAACCTTAATCTTGCATGAAAATTAATGAGAATTTTTATAATCCTTAATTGAAGCGGATTATCTGCTTGATAAATTTGATAATTTTGTATAAGCTATCGTCGCCGGCAATACATCGGCAAACGAAAAATTTCGGGTGTACTTTACACCATCTATTCGGTCATGGATTCTTTTTTGTCCGGTAAAGGCGAAAGGAAAAAACTTGATGAATGCTGTACACGATGACGATGACCTATTTGTACGGCTTAAAAAGAAGTACCCCATGCTGGACAACTTTACCGATCGAACCTTTGGGGTGGAGATCGAATTTTTCGGTCTGAACTATGTGATAACCCCCATTGACAATAATATTATCAAGCCCTACTGCATTTCATCCCGTGCCAAAGACGGGCGCCACATTCTGGATCTTTTCAAGGATTACAATCTGTCTTTTGGTACCAGCCGGGACGTGTGGCACTTTGAGAAAGATACCTCCGTTAGGGGCAAAGGTCACACCCAGAGTGGTGCTGAGCTGATCAGCCCGATCCTAAGCGGTTTAGAAGGGCTGGTTCAAGTCTATAACGCTTTTAGATTTCTCAATGCCGTCGAAGGAATTGATATCGATGTAAGTTGTGGAATGCATGTCCATCACGGGGTAGACTCGGCAGTTTACAGCTGTAAACAACTCCAGGAGCTTGTACGCATCGTACACCACTATGAAGATCTCTTTTACCTGCTTATTCCAGGAAATCGAAAACATGCGAAAACGTGTCGTCCCATGGAGATTGACGTGGAATCCTTTCTGGATGTTTGTGATGCTGATGTGGGCGAAAACAATTGCCGAATCAAAGATCTCTGGTATTCGCTTCAAAACCGTTACGACGAAGAGCGCGGTGTGAATTCACGCTACGACAAGACCCGCTACCACGGTCTGAATCTGCACTCCTACTGGTATCGCTCCACCATTGAATTTCGCTATCATTCAGCCCTGCTGGAAAATGCTGATGAGGCCATCCAATGGATTATCTTTACACAGTTTCTTATCGAGTTGAGCCAGGATCACGTTCCGGATATCTATTACTATTCTGAAGCGAACAAATGGCTGGCAACTATCTATAAAATTTACAAAGAGTTAGGCTACCAGAAGCGTATCAAGAAGGCACCAACTATCGCAGATCAATCCGTAAAACATATAAAATTGTTTAACTAGTGTCCATCCACAATTGTTAAATGGGCATGGTGCGTTTCCAATTCATTTTCCAAAAATATCCAATGTCGCTTACCAAAGACTTTTTTCGGGGTTATCACTATTAATCGGCACATCATTTTGATAAAGTTGCGATCAGAACTTATAAGAACTGGAGTCAATCATGTGTGACATATTGGCCATTTCGGCGGGCTATAACTATACGCCCCGAGAATATCTGCCTGTTTTTGCCGAAAGAGGCAAAGATAACATGAATGGCTGGGGTGTCGGTTTTTTTCGCGAGGATCAGGCGTTGGTGGAAAAATCCGAGGAGCAGGTGTTTAGCAATCAACAGGTTCACGAAAGCTTTCAGAGACTTGCCCGGGTCATCGACAGCCGGATCATTATATCCCATATCAACTGCCCGAAGAGCGGCGGTCACCACAGTGCGCAACTTCACCCCTTCAGGCTTACCTTTCTGGATCACGACTGGTTGTTTGCCCAGGTGGGAATTGTTGAAAACATTAATGGATACCAGACCAGGGAAACGCCGCGGCTGGAAATCGATGTCTATACGGCCAGAATTTTCGAATACTTAAGAGATCAACTGATACTGCTGCACCGCAAGAACCCTTACATCAGTGTATACATTGCTCTGCGCATCGCTATCCAAGAGCTTTTAGATGACTATCCCGGGAAATACACTTTTTTTCTTGCCAATGAATCGTTTCTCTTTGCCTTTTGTAACTTCCGACAACTGATGATTCTCAAGGTGTCCGAAAGTATGGGAGATGTATTGCTGGTTACCTCCGTCAAGGAGGGGCTGAGTCGCACCGATTGGCACCCCATAACACCGGATCCACAATCCCAAGGGGAACTTTTGGTGATTGCCGGTCCGGATGTGCTGTACGCCGGTGACGTATAAGAATTTCGGGCTTTGATTTAACCGGTTCATCTTGTTGCAAATAAATAGAAACCCTCTATAACAGCTTGTTATTCAGTCAAAAAAATGTGTGACCTCTTTGCACTGTCTGCCAAAAAAGATTATTCGGCGCCTGAATTTCTACCGATTTTTGCAGTTCAGGCCAAAAAGAACATGGATGGCTGGGGCATTGGTTTTTTTCGTAAACACCATTCCGTGGTTGAAAAGTCGGCGGAACAAATTTTCCATTCGGGTCAATTGCACGACAGCTTTCAACGGCTGGCCCGTGTCGTAAAAAGCCGAGTTATCATTTGCCATCTCCGTTTTCGGACCAGCGGGCTCATAGACGAGTGCCATGCCCATCCCTTTGTTCTAAAATTCGGTGGACAGGATTGGATTTTTGCCCATAACGGCAAGGCGCCGGCCATTGAATCCTACCGCAGCTCTGGCGAGCCCATTCAAGATGCCGTAAGCGACTCGGCCAGGGCTTTTGAATACCTCCGGGACCATATTGAAGGCCATCGACGGCATGGAGCAGCGCCACCGATGCTTTTCGAGGCCTTGTCCGATAGTATTATACAGATGATCGACCAGTATCCTGGAGAATACAATTTTTTGCTGTCCAACGGGCATCTTCTGTTTGCCTTCACGAACCATCGCCAGTTTATGGTTATGAAAGGAAGCGAGAACCTCAAAGGTGCCTTGCTGCTCACCACATTGGCCCGGGGCTTAACCCAAGAAAAGTGGCTTCGGGTTGCAAAAGCCACCAATCGCCGGGGGTTGCTTCTGGCAATCTCAGGAAATGATGTTGTTTTGCATAAATCATTATAATTGCGATTCATCGGGCAGAAGGCCCATAAAACCGATACCAAAATATTGCCGGAAACCCACCGTGCCCATTTTACAATTGGTGATGGACACGTGTTAATCATTATGTTCGGATATTATCTTTCCGGGACAAACTAACGAAATCCCCAGCTGAGCTTTGGTACTTAACATGATGCCTTCGATAATCGGCTGGTTGACGTTATGGTCCGATTGCCACCGAACAATGAAATTTGCCCCCGGACCGCCCCTTTTATCCGATACTTTTACCAAGAAATGTGTTGATTCAAGGGGTGTTAGTTTTAACGGTTGCGTTATATATCGTTCTAATAATTTACCTTTCGAGTCGTAATAGTCCGCCTTTTGGATGGAAATCGAATATGTTGGGTCTGTGTTGCGGATACTTAACATCCCGGAAAGTTCTAAAGGATGAAGCTTGACGCCCGAATAAACATTGGAATAAATCGAAACATATACGCTTTCTCCATTGGAAAGATGTTCTCCGGCATGGGCTCCCCCCACAAAAAACAACAGAATAGATATCACCCAGAGCATACGCTTGATTTGAAAATGCACAGCGGTTTCAGTTTTCATAACACGGCCCTCCTTTGGCAATTCCATATCCAATCTTGCCAACGAAAATTCATAATTTTTTTTTCAATAGCTCTTTTATTTCTTTTATTTCTTTTTGAAAAGATTTTACGTGAACACTGTTATTATAGGCCATCAAGATAAGCTTGACGGAGACTAAAAACACGCCGGCCTCCAATAAAAGAGCATGGGTGAACCCTTTGGTAAACAACGCCATTGTGAATAAAACGAAGGTGACGATGATGATTATCATCGAACCCATATCAAAATGCTTTCTCATGGAACATCCTTTATTTTAGGTTTAAAATTTCTAAATAGATGAAGGGTCGGGG